>NZ_JBQAJM010000009.1:0-83898 GCF_052030685.1 Cysteiniphilum sp. 19S12-1 | reverse complement strand
GGCGAATCAAGCAAGTTATCAAATGTATTTAAAAATGAAACATGAATGTGAGAAATTTAAAAGTGCGTAACTTCAGTTATCAGATGTGCAGTGTAGTCAACCTCAAGTTTCTTTTCTTGCATGAGCGCTTGCAAAACTTGAATTTCAGCGCGCTTTTCAATGTCCTGATAACTGCTTTGAACTGCTGTTTTATATTTAGCTGTAGCTGTGGCAAGCTCTTTTCGTGCCAATTCATTGGCATTAATAAGATCTCGTTTATCCATATCAAATAAAACCTCACCTTGCGTAACATGTTGCTCAGGCTTTACAAAAACGGTTTCAATCACGCCTTCCATCGGTACAGTAATAATCGTAGGATCCTTGGCAATAATGGTAGCGGGTGCTAATACACTTTGGGGTACGCGTATAAACATTGCCAGAAATGCAGCTATCACTATCATCCAAATAATACGACGCTTACGACTTTTAAAGTAATAAGCAAAACGACCTAAGATAGTGCGAGGTTTGCTTAAATGAAGCCATGCTTGTTTGTATGAGTGTGCGATCCAATCAAATTGTTTAAACTCATTTTCCTCAGGTAATGCATTGTTTAATAGCAGCACACCGCCAATAATTTCTTTGTGACTATTACGAAAAAAATAAAAGGTTGCATATTTGGACAAGGGTTCTAACCATATTTTATTTACTGCTTCAACTGACGTCTCACTATCAATAGTTTGTATATCAGAATTTTGTGCATAATAAGTAATGAGTTTGTCAATAAACTGAATGGCTGATATTTGATAAGGGCTTGTTTTGTTCAAACGAGTAATGCCAGACACACTCTTGATTTGAATATGTTTATTTTGCCAAGAGCTCCATACCAATGCGCGTTGATAATCAATCACAACCTTACTTTGGTGGGCGATGAAAAATGCAAGTTCATTGAGCTTGTTAATTTCTCTTAACTCTTGTTGCAAGGAAAGTAAGTTAGCTAAAGTATCTTTCATGTTGCCTACTCCTTACTCATCATTGCTTGTGTGTTTGTCGTAAAATAGGCAATACCACTCATGCCAGAGAAAAGCATTTGTGGCTTGAGCTTGTTAGTTGCGTCTACAGGCATGAGCTTACCATAGATTAATATGGACTGGCTTGCTGGGTCAATTTGACCAACGATCTTTGTTACTGTGGCTTGAAAATATTTGTTAGGGAGTTCATCTAAATGTAAGGTAAAAGGCGTATGCACGTTGACATGTTGCAGCCAGGTTGATGGGATATACATTTTAATCTCAAGCTCACGATTATCGATGATATCAATTAAGGGATCATCAGTTTTAACGGTTTCATTTTCTTGAGCTGATTGATGGACAACTTCGCCGTGATAGGGTGCTAAAACCTGACATTGTTTTTGTTGAAATTTCATGATGTTAAGATCTGCCTTGGCAATTTCAAACTGGCTTTTTGCTTTAGCAAGCTCAATTTTGCTTGCTGAGTTTAAGCGCATAAGCTCAGTTGTACTATCTAGTTGTGCTCGAGCTGCATCAAGCTCGGCTTGAGCACGTTTGCTTTTTAAATCAACTTCTTCACAATCAAACTGTACAAGTACATCACCTTGTTTGAATTGATCTCCTGGGTGAAAGTTGATTTTCTGAATAACACCTGTCATCGGACTCGATAGTGAAGCCTTTTGTATGGGAAATAAAGAGGCATATGTACTATTTGATTTGTCATGCGTGTTGATTGTTGGAACTGTTTCACCAGCATATATAAGGCTTGTTATGAGCAAACTGCTATAGCAAATGATGGCTTTGAACATGGCAACTCCCTGTTAACTGAGGTATGATTTGATCTGCTTTTTAGCGTAGTAATAACTCATGACTTAAACAATGGGTAATAACTTTTTCTTATGTGCGAATTTGACGATAACAATATGGCAAAGTACGTATTCAGTGCGTGTTTTAAAATGACAGAGATTTAACTAAACTAATGATCAATTTCAACAGTAATTAAAACAAAGAGAGTTTGTTATGCAGCAGAGTAATGGATTTAGTTTGACAACACGCATTATTCATATGATTGGTTTTGAATCATTTGCGATTATTATTTTTGCTCCTGTAGCAGCATTGGTATTAAATAAGAGCATTGTTGAAGTGGGTGTGTTAGGTGTAATTATTTCATTGATGGCAATGCTGTGGAATTTTATCTACAATTGGGCGTTTGATCATTATGAGGCAAAGCTTGGCAAAGACCGTTTTAAGCGAAGTGTCATTACACGGACAATACACGCATTAGTATTTGAGTTAGGGCTTCTCGTCGTCACCATTCCACTGGTTGCTTATTGGCTTGATATGACATTATGGCAAGCATTTATTGTTGATATTGGTTTTGTCGTATTTTTCTTGGTCTATGCTTTTGTCTATAACTGGTTATTTGATTGTATATATCTGCAATTATCGCGTAGAGCAATCGCCTAAAAATGTCGCTAGTTAATTTGATGAATTTTGACAAGCTTAATCATATTGTTTTCAACTTTCTTCACCTCAATAATAAACCCATTGATTTTAAGGCAGCAATTGCCAATCGGGATTTCACGTAATTCATCTATAATAAATCCAGAGATGGTTTTAGCGCCTTGGGTTGGTAAATGTAAGTGTAAATGGCGATTAATCTCACGGATAGTAGTATCTCCGGTGGTGCTATAAGTGTTGTCTTTGCCGGTTTTGATATGCGTTTCAAGATTATATGTATCGGCAAATTCGCCAACGATTTCTTCAATAATATCTTCAACGGTAATAATGCCCTCAATCTCACCATATTCATTCACCACAGTGGCAAAACGCATGCCTTTTTGTTGGAAATTAATTAACTGAAGTTTAATAGAAATATGATCAGGAATATAATAAGGTTCTTTGAGAAGTGCCAAAACTTCTTCATAGGTAGGGGTATCATCGGTGGCAATAAACTTTAATGCCTCACGTGTAAGAATGATGCCAGCTATGTTCTCAATGTTTTCATAGCAGGCAATCAAAATAGAGTGCTTAGCATGAATGATTTGATGAATGATTTTCTCAATATCAAGGCTTAAGTTGAGATATTCAACTTTGTGGTGTGGGATCATCACATCAGATACTTTGATCTGATCAAGCTCTAATACGCCTAAGAGCATATTTTTGTTTCTGGGACCTAGTTTGCTTTTGGAGTCGTGTACTACCGAATGAATCTCATCACTGCTTAATGGTTCAGCGGTTTCTTTGTGCTTTATTTTGAGTCCAGCTAAGCGAAATAAAAGATTAGCAAAACCATTTAATAGCCACACCAGTGGATAAAACAAAATCAACAAAATGAGCAATAAAAAAGATGCAGGAAACGCTAGTTGTTGAGGGAAGAGGGCTGCCAATGTCTTAGGGATGATTTCGGCAAATAACAAGATAACAATGGTTAATATAACCGTTGAGATAATCATACCAATGTGACCAAAATGTTGCTCGGCATAGCTAGTTAAAATGGCTGAGGCAATGATATTAGCAAAGGTATTCCCAACAAGAATCATGCCTAATAAGCGATCAGGGCGCTTAATAAGATTTAAACTGCGCTTAGCTGCTTTGTTTTTACGTTTTGCCATGTGACGCAATTTGTATTTATTTAACGACATCATTGCAGTTTCTGAGCCTGAGAAAAAGGCAGAGCATAAAATTAAAATCGCCAAAAGAATAAGTGTAAAGCTAAGATCCATTATAAGTTAGTAGGTGTTAAATTTATCTCATAGCTATCATAGCAATCAGCTGTCCGAGGCGCATTATTTTTATTGTTTTTTGTTGCCAAGGTGAACAGGAATATTGTTAAGGGCATATCTTAAGACTAAGCCAAAAATCGAAAAATATAATATTGCTATTTAAATAATTGATTTTACGTAATTGTTTATTTGGATCATATTTCGTACTAAATAAATTATTTTAACCCGATCCAGAGGAATAAAAATATGATTAGCAAAAAGCATAAATTATTGTATCTATTATCTATCGCTTCACTAACTGCTTGCGGTGGCGGTGGTGGTGGCGGTTCATCGGTGACACCTGATACACCAACAATAGCCGCCAATGCCAAGCTTATGACAGATGTATCTCATCCATACATGAGTGATAAAGAAGCAATACTTGAGATGTCTCTTGAAGTAAAAGGTATCAATCAAATGCTGCTGCAAGCTGCTGATAATAAGACTCAGTTAGAAATATATTCAAGAGAATTTGTGAGTATCAGCCAATCAAGCCATGCAATAGATTTTGAGGAAATAAGCTCTGATCAAGCATGTTTAACAAAAAAACGGCTATTACCGACAGAGAGCTGTGTCGATCAGTGGAAAGTAAGCACTGTTAATCAAGAAGATCAATATCAAGGCAAGGTTATCTATAGTACAAATCTTGGTAGTATTCAAGCGCCGATTCAGATTGTTTTCAAATCACCAACTGATCCGGTTTTTCAAAGAGATCGTTTTACGATTAGTTCAATGACACCAATTGCCGTGGGTGAAACCACAAGAATCACTTTAAGCAATAGCACTCAACATGCGATTAATCATCCAGTCATTGAGTTTCCTAAAGAGCTTAAGCCATTTATCACTGACGTTTCAACAGTGACAGAGATTAAAAGCGGTCAATCAGCCATTATGAGTTTTAAGGTCGTTGATAGTAAAGAAGCACAAAAGGCACTAAAATCATGGCAAGATGATCTTAATGCGAATAAAGATGATGTACGCCTAAAGTACTCAAGTGCGCGTTTTTCCACACAGATCTATCCATTACAACCAACGATTTATTTGAGTGATTTAGTTATTCAAAAACCAAATGCTCAAAATTTCCGTGAAATAGACGGCAAGATGGCGATGGATATTTCAATACTTAATGTCAGTCAAGATAGTATGACAAAGCTAACAACGGATATTATCAAAGGCAGTGAATATATTACAGTAGATCACTCAAAATGCCATTTGCCATTACAAAAAAATAATAGCTGTATTGTCACCATTATTGTTGATCCAGCTATTTCAAATGCCTATGCTGCCGATCAAATTTTTGACATAAGCTTTAAGGTGAATGAGCAAAGTAATCGAGAACCAAGTTCAATAAGCTTTTCGTTAGATATGAATGCTAACGTTGCTATTGGTCTTCAAAGTACGTTAACTGCACAGCATGAGAATCAAATATATTTACAAAATAATAGCTTAATTGAATGGATTCCATCGCATGATATACAAGACTATAAAATAATTGATGAAGCGATGAATGATATCACTTCAGAGTTTATAATAGACAGTGGAATTAAGTCACCCGATTGCTTAACTGTAAATAGCGTAGCTAAAAATACAGGATGCTATATCACTGTTCTGCCAAGTACTGATCAAACAGGGAAACAACTTAAATTACATTTGGATCATTCAAATGTGCAAAGTGCAGCCCTCTTGTTACCAGATTATAGCGCTAATGGGATGAGTGGTAATAATGCGTTAACGCCTTCAACCGTAGTTAAAGGGCGTGATTTATCAATCTACTTTACGATAGCACCACCATCAGCAAAAACATTTAAGGGTTTTGAGCTCGTTGACATAGCATCTGCCATACAAGATACGAGCTATCCAAACAGCTGTAAACAAGGCGATGTGGTTAGTAGTGATAACCCTTGTCAACTCAAAATCGATATTGCTGGAGAGGATATTGATGGTGAGAGTTTTAAGCCGCAATTAGTCGTGCTCTGGCAGGATGGTACACAATCAACTGTTGAGCTGAATATTGATATTGTTGATCCTACTCAATCAGGCGAGGATGTCAGTGGATTGTCTGATATTAAACTTTTACAGTCACAAACGAATTATGTTGATATCAATCAAAATGGCATACAGATCTTTATTAAGAATACAACGGGTAAAGTATTATCTGCTTTAAACATACAAATGCTACCGCAATGGCTATATGATTTAGTTGATTTAAGCCAGTTGCAGATGATAACACTTACTCCAGATCAAGAGGCTATTGTCAATATTCCGCTTAAAACAGATAAATCAGCGAATGATCTAAGTGCTGCGTTAAGAGCGCATCTTGATGAGATTACACATAATGATCATCAAGATGAAACGGGTGGTCAGGTAATACGTTTTACAAGCAGCAATGCATTAGATGACTATTTTCCAAAGATTAAAGTGGATACCATTCCCTATTTTGATACTGAAGGCTTTAATGATGAAAAGAATAAGCAAACGCTCGCTTATACGATGGTGTTTGGTCAGCCTAATCAACAGTATATCGAGGTCAAAAATCCAACGAATTACCGTTATGACATAAGCTTCACAGAGAGCTTACCTAGTGGTATTACACGCGTGATGTCAGGTACAGTAAATGGTTTAACAAATTGCAGTGAGTTCCCCATTTTGCTCACAGGTGAGAAATGTGCTGTAGCATTCATGGCAGCACCAGATGCCAATGTTGCTGCAGGAGATCATTTTGATTTGATCATGACACCCGCTGAAGGTGATGTGACAAGCACAACAACACTACAAATGAATTTTAAAGTGAATTATGTGTATGATATTGCTTACCAAACAGAAGGTGGAGCAATTGCAATACCATTATCCGGTAATAAACTATATAACTTAAAATTAGTTAATAATGAACAAGGCATACAATGGGTTCCATCAACTAATACTGCAGATTATATGCTCAGTCATGATCAAGGCGTGACAGGTCTTAGCATCACTACGCCAACCAACATGCCAAGTTGTATGGATGGAGCTGCTGTTGCGACAGATGCTTATTGTTACATTGGGTTAGATGTCAATGATAGCGCTTTAACACAGTCAAATTATCAATTAAGCCTTAAAATGGGCGAAAGTAATCTGGCACTTGATGTGCTAGATGTAGGACAAGTATCGCTTGTTGAGTATGGCAAGGCAAGTGTTCAGCTAGCACAGAATGGTCATAGCATTGGTAGTGTCATCCGTTCAGGAGAAATCGTTGATATCGTAATTACACCACCTGAGAACTGGCATGTTGCTGTAGATGATGATCAGTCATTTAGTGTGAGTGCAAATCATCCATTCATTAGCTTTCCTCAAGGTAATATCTGTACGCTTTCACAGACTACACCAAGTACTGAATGTAAAGTTTCTGTTCAAATTGACCAAGCGCTGGAGAGTGGTAATTATCACTTGACGATAACACCTGAGGCGCAAACGATGCTACCGCTTAATCTGTCGCAATTAGATTTAGGTGTTTCCTCAGTAAAATATACGTTAATTTCTAGTTTTAATAGTCACGTCTGCGCGCTAGATGATAAAGACAATGCTTATTGCTGGGGGCGTAATTTCAATGGGCAATTGGGTATCGGAGAGAATTATGAGTATTCTTTAGAGCCACAACCGGTTACTTTGGGAGAAGCACCGGCAGGAAATAAGTGGCAGAATATTGCTGCTGGATTTTATCATACCTGTGCACTTAACCAGTTAGGAGACGCGTATTGTTGGGGGGCTAATTATAAAGGAGAGCTTGGCAATGGCAGCTTCCAAGAAAGTAATGTGCCTCGTGCCCTTGCGCAAGGAGATATTCCGGTGGGTGTGAAACTGACAGACATTAAATCAGGTGCTTCATTTTCTTGTGCCATAGGAACAGATAAGAATGTCTATTGTTGGGGTGATAATCAAAATGGTGTGTTAGGTGCTGGAAGTACAGACTCAAATAGCAACGTGCCGGTCAAAGTTGATGCACGCAATATACCGTTAAGTGCTGAGATTGAATCCATTTCGCTTGGTAATAATCATGCTTGTTTATTAACAGATACAAAAGAAGTGTTTTGTTGGGGCAGTAATTACAATGGGCAACTGGGAACTCAATTGTCAGTAAATACATCAAATACGCCAGTTAAAGTAGATCTAGCAGGTGTAATCTTTAAAAATATATATACTGGGCATTATCATACCTGTGGTTTGAGTGATCAGAATAAAGCCTATTGCTGGGGTAATAATGATAACGGGCAGTTGGGCACTGGTGTTCTGCCATCTTTAGGAGAGTCAATACCTAAACAATTAGAAAGTGGGTCAATGCCTGAAGGTGAATATATAGAATCAATGACATTGGGCAATGCTCATAGCTGCGCTGTTGCAAGTGATCATAAAGTTTACTGCTGGGGATTAAATCGTGATGGTCTTCTTGGCAATGGGGTTGAAGTGGGTAGTTATGAAAATAAACCCATTGCGATTGTGCAAGGAGATATTCCAGAGGGGGGACTTATTAGCTCAATGGCTGCGGGAAGTTCACATACATGTATTCTGAGTAAGGGCTATAACTATTGTTGGGGTCGAAATACAAACGGTCAGCTTGGTAATGGTACGCTTAACAATAGTCTCACCCCTGTCGTTGGAAAATTGCCGACAGTAAACCTCACGAATTAAATCAACTTTTAAATTTTACTAAAAAGCTTTCGTAAGGAATATTATTATGCTGAACTTTATATGGCACTTGATAGATACTTTGTCTCTCATGCACTAATTAATGGTCTGTCACAAGTATTCTCAGATTAGCATTTATCAATAATTCAAATAAAACTATTAGGAAATCTAATTTTACTCAATCTTCAATATAGTTCATATTTTGATCTGCAAAAACATTACTATTATCCCATTACCCAATCACATTAGGAGAAACTATGAAATTTAATCTAAAGCATACGTCATTATTGTTTTCATTAGCACTTATTGGCTGCGGTGGCGGTGGCAGCGGTGGTGAGATGCCAATTCCAGCACCAGTAAAGGCGCAGTTACAAGCTAAAGAAGCAATTAAAGCACCAGTTGTTATTCAATCGGGTAAAACAACGGTTTTATCCTATACCGTGACGAATCCTGTTGTAGAGCAGGTAAAGATTGGTGCGATTGGTAAAAGAAGCAATAATGCTGCTGTAGAAATTCAGAGTTTTAATGTGCTAGTAACGGATGGTGTTGAATTAAGGTATGATTTGAGCTTACCACAAAATACCTGCTTTGATGAAACAGGCAAAGGTAAAATATTACCAGCAGGTGATCAATGTGATATTGCTTTTTTAGCCAAACTGAATGAAGCGGTTGGTCAAGAAACAGATAAGCACTTAACTTTAGCCGTAAGAACATCAGATAATGCAGAAGATTTAGTGATTAATAAATCACTTAAGTTTGTCTCTCAAAATGATACACGCTTAATCGATCTATCGGATTCAATCACAACAAGTCGTTATCTTAAGCCAGGTTCAGTGGTTAATGTTGATGTACGAAATAACTCATCAGCAACCATTAACGCCCTAAATATGCAATTGCCAAAGTGGTTAAGTGACATTGCTTTAAATGTTTCAACTGCTCAAGTAGATGAATTGCATGCGGGTGAAAATTTTAGTTTTAGTTTCAGTTTAGCAGTGGATCAAAAAACCATAGATGCACTTAAGCTGCATCAAGATGATACAGTCGATATTATGATTGAGGCAGCAAATGCTAAAGATACGCATGCACTTGATTTAGAAGTTTCGATTTCGATTGTCGATAGTAATGATATTGTATTTCAAAAACCTGAGATACAAACAGTCACTTATACTAATAGCACTGATGCAAATTTAAAGATTGATTCGTTCACCCTTGAAAATATTACAGCTAATAGTGTTGTTATCGAAGATAATACTTGTCAAGAGACACTAGCAGCGCATGCATCTTGTCGGACGATGTTAAAAGCAGGTGAGCATGCTAAGCTAGACGATTACACAAAACCTGCTCAAATTATTTTTAACTATACAACAGAGAGTGGTGATCAGTTAAGTTCTCAAAATAGTATCGATATCGACCCAGTGAGTTTGTCTATAGAAAATGATGTTCATGCTAAGCAGGGTGAGACTTTTGAGATTAATGTTACCAATGATGATCCATTTACTGCCGATTTGCCTGCGATGTCGTATTTCAACATCATGCAAGAAAATAAGAATATATCTGGTTTAACGCTTGACCCAATGTCAAATTGTTTCAATACAGCGCTTGCAGTAGGAGAATCATGCCAGGTCAAAATACATGCTTCTGAAGAGGTCACACCAGATGGATATGTATTGCATATCGATCAAGCCAATAATTTAGTTGCAGACGTTAATCAGTCGTTTTATATAAACGCTGCCGGTAGCAGTATTATTGTCGAGACTAATGATGGTTCACCCCAATCAAATATGGGATCAATCAAGCTCACTAATAATGGTGAAGCTAACATTAAAGATATTCAGCTAGATCGTAATTTATTGCCGGAGAATGTGGTGTTTTATAATGGGAGAAATGGTACTTCAAGTTATGGTACAGCATGGTGTGATGCTAAAGATTGTTCAAATTATTGTGAGATAAATAATGAGACATTTAATCTTGCAGTAGGTGAGTCTTGTCAATTGTATTTATATAGTCCAAGTGATGTGAACACTACTCAAGCACAGCTAACGATTAATGCACTGGGTCAAGATTATAGATTTAACTTAGAAAAAAATACTGTTTTATATGTGGATATGCCAAAGGTTAATGCCACTTCTTATGAACTTTATCATCTATTAGATGATATGGGTGCTCATCGTGACGAGATTTCGAAGTATTTACATACACCAGGTACTATTGAACAGCTTTATTGGCTTGATAATGATCCTGAGCATAACACACTTGCTGTAGTTGTGTCTGATAAAACTTTTCAAGATAGAAAAACAATTGAATTGTTAAAGAATATTGGTGGTGCTTGGGTTAATCTTGGCTTTCCTAGTAACAGTTATATGTACCTTGGTGCTAGAGCAATATTTAATGCAGCTGATGAAATTCAAATTTTTGTTAGTGATAATTATTTAGAGAAAGTTATCAGAGTGGTAGGAAAACCAACAAAGTCAGGTTATACATGGCATGAAGATCAAATAGAAGAGGGTGAGGGTAAGGTTAAACCTTACGATGATTTAAAAATTTTAATGGATCAACACAATCGTATGTACTCACTTCCAGATAATACCGGATATGGGGTTTCTAAAGATCTTGTTAGGCTTAATGAATTAAACGACGAAGTTTTATATAGAACAGAAGGAGTTTTGAGGCATAGCTTATATTTTTCGCAAGATGATTATATAGCAGTGATTGATGCACAAAACGATGGTTCGCATAGTATTAACTTCTTTAACTACCAAAGTAGACCAGTTGAAAGAAATGATAACAAAATTATTAATCATCCGGATGCTTCGTATTTATTACCAAGTCATTACAAAGAAATTTACTCAGTATACGCAATGCCAAATGCCATGTCTTTTTATGCGCTTGTTGATGCGGGACATAGCAAAAAAGAAATTGCTCAGTGCGATATTGATTATACGCATGGGCATTTTGGTGATGATTTACATTGTCGTGAACTCAGTGAAATTCCAGCTGCAGCGGCCAGCGCAAAAACGCTGAAGCTAATTGACGGCAAGTTGCTTTTAATTGGTGAAAAAGTTAAAAAACAAGCGCTGCATTCAAATAAGTTATCCATTTTTGAATATGTTGACAAACAATGGACTGAGTTAAGCTATGAATCAGCTAATTTTAGCGAGGGCTATCAGATATCAGAGTTGGGGCATCAATATTATTATCCGATCGTACAACAAGACTAGAACATTCATTATCAAATCCTTAAATAATTCCATTAGCAGAATTGATTTTATGAAATCCGTTATTTAGATCGTATTTCACATTATAAGAGAAATTTATTGGGCTCATTTTTTTGAGACCCACAATAGGAGGATATCATGTCAAAATTTAATTTTTCTGCCATGCGGAATACTGTTTGTGGTATAAGTCTAAATCGAGAAGCATATTGTTGGGGGGGGCAATGGTTTTGGTCAATTAGGCGATGGCACAACCAATAATTCATCAATCCCTGTCGCCGTTAAAATGCCGAGTCAGTAAATGCGCAGTGCACTTTTTGGAAGGTGAAATACTATAGATGTATTCGCGTATTTTAGATATGTGGCACTGCCATCACTCTGCTGTAGATCACAATTCTTGCATTAGGATAGTTTATCGTTTAGTAATGAGAATATTTAATTGTTTATCGTTTCGCTGTTAATTTAATGATTGCCATCTATACTCTGTATAGTCATTGATATGAAGGACGATGTAAGATGGACAATGAAGATGTACGGATTTTACGCTTACTGTTTGAGGGTGCTAATGTGACGGAGGTTGGTGAGAAAATTAATCTATCACAACCTGCGGTAACCGCACGAATCAATAAACTTAGGAAGTACTTTGATGATCCGTTATTAGTGAGAGATGGCAAGGAGATGGTGCTAACAGCCAAAGCGCTTTCGCTTACTAATGCAATAACTCGTTTACATGAAAACATTGAAAGTCTTTATCCTATCGAGCATTTTGATGCTAAAAACACACCCAGTATTATTAATTTATATATGTCTGATGGGCATTACTATTTTTGTTTTGAAGAATATATTGATGCAATTTATGAAGTCAATGATCGGCATGAAGTACGCATTACCGTATTTCCATTAGAAGCAGGAATTGAAGGGCGATATGATTTTCAAAATGCCGATATTATTATTGGCACGGTTTATCCGATAAAAGGGTTTACTCAGGAAGTGATCGCTTGGGATCAATATCAATTAGTCCATCAGATTTCAGGGTTGAAAAATACTAAAAAACTTACCATGCAACAATATCTAAAACTACCTCATATTGTATTTGCTAAAGATGATGAAAGTAATCCATTTTTAGAGTATTTATCAAGACCTGATCCTAGAAATATTAAGCTACGCACCAACAATATAAATGTTGCTTACCCTCATATTGCTCAGGGGAAATATGCAGCGACACTCGGTGAGTCTTTTGCTAAAAATCATGGATTAGCTTATTTACCATTACCTTTTTTTACACCAGAGATTCCAATTGCGTTGTCATATCCAAATTTTTTGCAGATTGATGCTAAAAATCGATGGTTAAGAAATCTATGTGCCAAAGTTATTCGTACTAAAGCACGTGAACTTAAGTTAAAGCTTGGAGCATAAATTTTATGGATATAAAAGACTATATTGTATTACAAACGCTCATTACTGAGCGTAGCATCAGTAAAACAGCTAAGCTTATGAACATGTCGCAGCCTGGCGTGACGTTACGGTTGAATAAAATGCGCAATGAGCTTAAGGATCAAATATTATTACGCAACGGTCATAATATGGAGCTTACGGCAAAAGCACATGCAATATTATCAACTTTACAACAGATTAATCATGAGTTTGTTGCTATATTGCCAAATTTACAGAAGTTTGATCCGTATAAAACACCTGCTCAATTTACTATTCATGTTATTGAAGTTGCTTATGATGTTATTGCAGAGCGATTAATCAATGAAATACAGCGCTACAATAAGGATCATGTGATCTCGCTGCAGGTTTTTCAGAGCATCTATAACTACGAGTACATACATCAATTTGATAAAGCAGATATAATTATTGGCTTTTACGAACATTTATCAAATTTTGGTATTAAAGTCATTACTGAAGATCGTTTTGTACTAGCTTATGATCTCTATCCGTTGCCACAAAAAACGATTGATTATGAGACCTATATCAACTTGCCACATGTTACACACAGCATTAGTAGTGAGAATAACTTATTTGTTCAAAACTATTTAGGAAACCCAGATTCAAGAAATATAAAGTTAAGGTGCACAAGGATTGATCGAATCGTCTCGCTACTAAAAGATCGATATGTGGCAACTTTACCTTTAAACTACGCTTTATACAAAGGACTCAATGTTATACCTTTGCCATTTGAAACAGCGAAAGTTCCGGTAACTTTGGCTTACCCTAAACGTCTTGAGCATAATGTGCAAAATATATGGCTAAGAGAGCTATGTGAACGAGTATGTTTACAGTGTGTTAATGAGCTCTAGTAATGAATAAGACCTATTTGTTCTTAGCCTTTTTATTGTCAATTTCAAGCAAATGGATGCAATGTTTTATTGGCATGATATAATCGCTGGCAGTTTTTAACGTGGTGATGAGTACTTCCTGTATGCAAGATATACATAAGCATAGACTGTTGATTTTAGATTTTGGTTCGCAATATACGCAGCTGATTGCGCGTCGTGTGCGTGAGATTGGTGTGTATTGTGAGATTTACCCTTATGATGTCGATGTCAGTTTTATTAAAGATTTTGCTGCCAGTGGCATTATCCTTTCAGGCGGACCTGAGTCAGTCAATGAATCAGCACATGTCAGAGCGCCTCAATGTGTATTTGAGTTAAATGTGCCTATATTAGGTATTTGCTATGGTATGCAGACCATGGCGCATCAGTTTGGTGGTGAGGTTGCCTCATCGGATAAGCGCGAATTTGGTTATGCCAAGATTGAAGTAAGCAAAGCAAACCCTTTATACGAATCCGTACCACAAACTCAAGATGTATGGATGAGTCATGGTGATAAAGTGGTTGTTTTGGGTGATGACTTTGAGGTCATTGCATCTTCTGAAAACGCGCCGATTGCCGCGATGGCACATAAAACAAAGCCATATTACGGTGTACAATATCATCCAGAGGTGACACACTCTGCTTATGGCAAAGAGTTACTTGAGAACTTTGCGTTTAAGATCTGTGGTTGTGAAGCATTATGGAATCCTGCGAGCATTATTGAAGATGCCGTACAAAAAATCAAAGCACAAGTTGGGTCTGATGAGGTGGTTTTAGGCTTATCTGGTGGTGTTGATTCATCTGTCGTTGCAGCCTTACTGCATAAAGCCATTGGTGAACAATTAACCTGTGTATTTGTCGATACTGGGTTATTGCGCTTGCACGAAGGTGATCAGGTCATGCAAACATTTGCTGAGAATATGCATGTCAATGTTGTGCGTGTGAATGCTGAAGAAAGGTTCCTCGCTAAGCTTGAGGGCGTTAATGATCCTGAGAAAAAGCGTAAAATTATTGGCAATCTGTTTGTTGATATTTTTGATGAAGAATCAGCCAAACTTAAAAATGCTAAATGGTTAGCGCAAGGCACGATTTATCCTGATGTTATCGAATCAGCAGGTAGCAGTACTGGTAAAGCACATGTCATTAAGTCACATCATAACGTTGGTGGATTGCCTGAAGATATGAAGCTTGGCCTGGTTGAGCCGTTAAGAGAGCTTTTCAAAGATGAAGTACGTAAAGTGGGCGTTGAATTAGGCTTGCCATATCGCATGGTTTATCGTCATCCCTTCCCAGGACCGGGTCTTGGGGTGCGTATCTTGGGTGAGGTTAAAAAAGATTATGCTGATATCTTGCGTCAAGCCGATGCGATATATATGCAAGAGTTAGAGAAAAGTGGTTATTACGATAAAGTCAGTCAGGCGTTTGCTGTATTCTTACCAGTAAAATCAGTTGGTGTCATGGGTGATCAACGTAAATATGATTATGTGGTTGCCTTAAGAGCGGTTGAAACGATTGATTTTATGACGGCACGTTGGGCGCATTTGCCTTATGAGTTAATCGGACAGATTTCCAATCGTATTGTAAATGAAGTTAAAGGTATCTCTCGTGTGGTTTATGACGTGACTGGGAAGCCACCAGGTACGATTGAATGGGAGTAACTCCAGTAGTAAATATCAAATAATACTGTGTTGCTGTTTTAGGTTGGTTAACGCCGTTTTTGTTTTCTTTAAGCGTTGTGCGGCACGTTGTTCGTTCAATCTGGCATAGTTATATACCAAAAAGTCAATAATTGTTAACTGTTTTAAACGATGTGCCATGGGCACAAATAATCCTGTATCTACTTGTTTTTTAATGTTTAAACGCACGGTGGCTGTTTGATCAACCGGTGAGCCAGGATCAGTGATGGTGATCACCTTAGCGCCATTACTGCGTGCTAGTTTACACAAACTAATTAAGGCTTCAGATTTACCGCTATTAGAAATAGCAATAATTGCATCCCCCGGCTCTAAAGAACCAATTGCCATTGCTGACATGTGCATATCAGGATAATAGCCAACTTTTGGCATCATTCTAAAGAGTTTATGGAAGCTATCAAACGCAGTACAGTTTGATGCGCCAAAGCCGCAAACAACAACTTTATTAGAGTCAATCAAAATATGTGTTGCTAATTCAAGCTGCTCATCATCAATTTCACGGTCAACATTAGCAATAGCAGCGCGCGCGTATTGAGCAACTTTGTCTTTAACAACTGCCGTAGAATCATCAAGTCGAATATTGATGGATTCACTGATTTTGCCAAGAGCTAACTCTTCGGCAAAGCGAATCTTAAATTCTTGAAAACCTTTGCAGCCAACTGCGCGACAAAAGCGGACAATGGTTGGTTCACTGACACCGATGTTTTGTGCAATGGTAGTAATGTTTAAAGAAGTTGCTTCATAGCTGTTGTCAATAATCCAATTCGCAACTTTTTGCTCAGATTTTCTTAATTTAAACTCCCCATTTTGAAGTTTTTCTAACATTGTTTCATCATGTCTCACGATTTTGTACCCCTAAGTTGCAGCGGTGTCACTGCATTTTTAGCTTTTAAACGCTATAATCTGCAGAGTCATTAAGTTTTGCTTATAACCATAAAAAAATTGGACGCATTATAGCATGGCGTGTAGATAATAAACATGGATCACAGTAAAAATGCTAAAACATTTTATATACAACTTATCAAAGAATGATCCTGGGGCACATGTGCTGTCGATGGTGATCAAAGTTGGTGCGATTATGCTTATCTATTTTCTGATTGCATGGCGCCTTGGTTTTGTCTATGAAGTCATTATTTGGGTATTTTATTTTCTGGCATTTGCTGCTATCGTCTGTGCAGTCGGGGATATATATTCACGACGCAAAATTTTTATCTGGTTTTTAGTAGGCTTTGCTCTGGCATTAACCGTATCTTATTGGTTGCATCCCTATAAGTTGTTAAGTTTCACTTTGTTAATTATTTGTGCATATTATGCTTTTTGGGTGAGGAAATATGACCCTATATTTAATCAGTTTCCTGGTTATTTAGTGATTGTGTTGGCAATATCATCGATTCAATTGCCAGTGCTTAAACAGGATTTGACCCAATTATATATAAGTCTACTGTGTGTTGGCACTGCTTTCTTTGTGTTGGTATTAATGTTGCGACCATGGGATACCCCAAGGCAGTTATTACGTACTTTACAGATGCATGCGATTTTGTTGCAAAATGAAACGCGCTACATCTTACACATGGTATTTGATGTACATACTGATGCTTTTGATATAGATAAAACCAACAAAGAAGTCAGTGCACGTTTGATGACACTGCATAGTAAAGGTGCGAGTTGGATTATTCTGCCAAAGCGAAAAATCGCTTGGCATAAATGCTATGGTCACTATCATAGCTTAGTGCAAAACACCTTTCGTTTACTTTTTTTCTATTATACTTTATCCAAAAGAAAGTCAGATATCGCGGAAAGGGTTATTAAAAAAACCGCACTTAAAGATATCATCTATATGTCAACTAAACTTGCAGTTTGGGTATTTTTAATAAATGAAAATGAGGACTTTGAACGTCAACTAAATCAGTTTAAAGCATACAGTGATCACTTTAAAGAAGAGGTGTTAACCGCATCTACGTTGAAAGGCTGTCAAGTGCTTATTTTTGAGATATTACTTCTTCTTGAGAGTTTGCATAGTACAGCGTTGTCATTGAGAGAGGCCGCAGATGAGATTCGCTAATTGGTTAAATGCATTACCTGCGTATAAGCTTTTAGCCATTAGAGTGGCAAGCGCTTGTTTGATTGCCATTATTCTCACTGAGGCTATTGGTTTACAACGTAATTATTGGAGTGTTTTAGCCATTGTGTCTATCAGCATTAGCGTGCATGCAAGAGAAGTCTTATTTCGCTCCAAAGCTGTTATTATCAATACGATTTTAGGCTGTTTTGTTGGGACAGTTGCGTATTATATATTAAATTTATATGTCCCATTTTATGTCATTATCACCGTGATTTTGGTGTTGGCGCTGTACACGCTTTATTTTAGTGTGGTGCATTATGCCGTAGGTGTTTTCTTTAGCAGTATTTTTGTGGTGATGTTTATTGGCACCTTATCTTTTTGGGATATGTCGTTACTTATTGCACGCATATTGGATATTGCGATAGGTGCACTAGTTATTCTGCTAATCAGCAGAGTGTTAAGACAAAGTAATTTAAGAGAAAAATTTTATGTGGAGTTTTCATCGGTTTATCTTACGCATAAGCAGATTATTGAAATGTTTTTAATGCAAACAGTAGAGCAAGAAAAAGTATCTAATGATCAGGGTAATGATTTTGATCAAGTGCTAGATAAGGGGATGTTAAGACTTCTTATAGATGAGCTAGCATTGCAGGAAAAACATGCTGTTGAAAATTTTATCAATACCAAAACAGAACTTAATAAGGCGCAAATTAATATCATTAAAGTACTGCTGTCAACGATGCGTGAGCTTATGTTTGTTTATCGTGCTTTATTGCTACTAGATGACCGTCAAAGCAATCAGAAATTAAAGCGTTTTTGTCGTCAGAAATTAGCAATGTTTTTTGATCTATTAAAAAATGAGTATGCTTTGTTTGAAAAAATGACCAATAGTCCAGCTAAAAAATAGTTGATTACTATAGCTTTGCATCTGTGTATCGATACGTGATTGCAAAATTCTTTTGTACGTTGATAAAAAGCATGTTATCGTAGCTGCACTTATGCTTAATTTAAGTGTTAATTTATGCAATTAAATACACGCTACGGACAATTCGGGGGCTGTTATGCGCCAGAGAGCTTGATGCCAATTTTGACAGAGATTGAGAAAGGATTTATCGCCATTCAACAAGATGAATCTTTTCAGTTGGAGTTTAAACGGCTATTAAAAAACTATGCAGGGCGCGAAACACCAATTACCTATATACGTAACTTATCAGATAAATATGGCGCTAATATTTATCTTAAACGCGAGGATTTGTTGCATGGTGGTGCGCATAAAACCAATAACACCATTGGGCAGATGCTCTTGGCCAAACACCTTGGTAAAAAGCGCGTTATCGCTGAGACGGGTGCCGGTCAACATGGGGTGGCAACTGCAATGACAGGTGCTATGCTTGGACTTGAAGTTGAGATTTATATGGGGGCTGTTGATATAGCAAGGCAAAAGCCAAATGTTGAGCGCATGAAATTATTTGGTGCAAAGGTTCATAGCGTATCCTCAGGAAGTGCGACATTAAAAGACGCAATCAATGATGCCATGCGTGACTGGATTACACATGCTGAAGATACTTATTATTGTTTTGGCACTGCAGCAGGGCCGCATCCATTTCCGGCATTGGTGCGTTACTTTCAAGAGGTTATAGGTAAAGAAGCACGTGCGCAAATGCTTAAAGCAAATAATTCCTTACCCGATGCTGTGATTGCGTGTATTGGCGGGGGTAGTAATGCGATTGGCATATTTAGTGGTTTTCTAAGCGATGCTAAGGTGGTTATTTATGGTGCGGAACCTGCCGGCAAAGGGCTAGAAACCGGTGAGCATGCAGCGACGATGAATAAAGGTGAAATAGGTGTATTTCATGGGATGCAATCGTTATTTCTACAAGACAAAGATGGTCAGATTAAAGAGCCTTATTCGATTTCAGCCGGATTGGATTATCCAGGTATTGGCCCTGAGCATGTTTATTTGCAAGAGACAAAGCGTGTGACTTATCTTACCATTACCGATAATGAAGCCATTGCTGCATTTGAAGAGCTTTCAAAGAAAGAAGGTATTATTCCTGCATTTGAATCAGCGCACGCATTGGCATTGGCGTTTCAATTGGCGCAGTCACAATTAAAAGGTAAAACTATTTTAGTCAATTTATCAGGGCGTGGTGATAAAGATCTACAGAGTTATTTTAGATATAAAGGACTTTCTGATGAGTAATCGATTCGACAAATTATTTAACGATCATGACAAAAAAGTATTTATGCCATTTTTCACCTTAGGTGATCCTAATTTTGATGAAAGCCTACATATCATTAGCACAGCAATTGATGCAGGCGTTCAGGCAATTGAGCTTGGCTTCCCATTTTCTGATCCAATTGCCGATGGTCCCACCAATCAGCGATCAATGGAAAGGGCACTGAAATCAGGCATAACGTTTGATCGCTGCATTGAGATGCTGAGTATTATTCGCCAAAAGTATCCTGATGTTGCAATCGGCTTACTGATTTACTACAACTTGTTATTTAAGCAAGGTGAAAGCGCGTATCAAAAATTACAAAGTGTTGGCATTGATGGCGTGGTCTGCGCAGATTTGCCTTTGGAAGAATCTAAAGAGCACGAAGCTTTACTTAAGAAATATAATATTGGCGCGGTACAAATGGTTGCGCCAAACTCAAGCGATGAACGGGTCAAACAACTGGCTAATCGCAGCAGTGCATTTAATTATGTCTTAAGTGGTTTCGGTACGACCGGTGTTAAAAGTGAGATTGCGCCTCAAACCATCGCACGAATTAAGCAGGTAAGAGCGTTAATTGATCAACCAATGGTAGTAGGGTTTGGTATTTCAAAACCAGAACATGTCAAAGCGGTATGGCAAGCAGGTGGCAATGCGGCGATTGTTGGCAGTTATTTTACGTCATTAATTGAGCAACATTTAAATGACACAAAGATAGCAGCAGAGAAAATACGTCAGTTTATTAAGGCATTCAGGTAAGCAATAATAAAATAAATTGACTCAACTTCTTACCTCTCCCCTTGCGGGAGAGGTCGCGCAGCTTCTGCTGCGCGGGTGAGGGGGTAATTGCAGCTCAACTTATTTTTTATTGCACGTTGCACTCTCTGGGAAGAAGATAAGCTAATGGCTTCGACTGGCGCTCAGCCAACGATTATACCTTTGCCGTTCCCTGAGCGAAGTCGAAGGGGAAAAAGAAAAGAAACTAATGGTTTCGACTGGCGCTCAATCAACCGTTTATAGATTGATTTTTTATAACACCTCTAGCAATATTTCTCCTAGCTTATTAATTGTCTTAATCTCAGTGTTTAATGGAGGCAACCAATAAATAGTATTTCCTAATGGGCGCATTAATGCACCTAATTCAATGGCTTTTTGATAGAGTCTATAACCCGCGCGTGGTTCAGTGGTTTTTAGATCAGCGGCAACCACGCCGCCTAGACTGCGAACGTTATGCAATTTTTGAGTGTTTTGAGCAATTTCCAGCATCATATTATACATCGTTGGCGCTAACGTTTTATTAACATAGTCAAGTATGTGCTCACGTTCAAAAATATGTAGCGTTTCTAAAGCAACTCTTGAGGCCAACGTATTACCACTATGCGTATGTGAGTGCATAAAACCTTTTTGTGTTGCATAATCATCATAAAACAACGCATAAATTTCATTATGTGTTAAGCAAATACTCAAAGGCAACATGCCCGAAGTAATGCCTTTAGATAAGCAGATAAAGTCAGGCGTAATATCAGCATGTTCACAGGCGAGCATTTTGCCTGTGCGTCCAATGCCTGTCATAATCTCATCGGCAATTAAGTAAACATCATTTTCTTTGCACCATTTGGCGAGTCTCTTTAGATAATCTTTACTGTAAATCAGCATACCTCCAGCGCCTTGAATCAGTGGCTCAATAATGACCGCATTTAACTTATCTTTGACCATCTCTAATTGTTGTTGTGATTTTTGCCAAGCGCTTTGTGCATTATGCCAAAGTGGGTCGTTAATACCGGCGACATAGGGGATATCCTGTAAGAAAGTGCAATCAAATAACAGCGATTGATACGCTCGCTTATAGAGACCTAAATCACTGACGCTTAAGGTGGCACAAGTTTCGCCATGATAACCATTTTGCAGTGCGGCAAAATGGGTTTTGTTTGTCTGTCCTTTGATAACGCGCGCATGAATACTCATTTTCATCGCAATTTCAACAGCGCATGAACCGTCACTGGCAAAGAGTACCTTATCAGTATGGGTAAGATGACAGAGCTTTTGCGTTAATTGCTCAATGGTTGTATTGGTGGTATTCGCTAAAATCGTATGTTCAAGTGTGCCTAGTTGTTGTGTTAAGGCTTGCTGCAAATCTGGGTGGCTGTGCCCCAATGACTTACACCACCAACTTGAGATCGCATCAATGATTGGTTTGTCGTTGTGGTAGATGAAACTACCTTTGGCTTTGGTGATATTAAGTGGCGAGAAGGTTTCATAATCCTTCATCTGTGAGCAAGGGTGCCAAAGATTGGTCGAATACATCTTTTTGTAAACCTTAATTAAATTATAAGTTGACTAAAGTGGCAAGTATATCTAGATTGTTGCCGATGTAAAAGTATCGCAATGTGAAAAACAAAGGATAAAGGATAATAATGCCAATGATTGATTTAAATTATGCACAAAGCTTATATCAAAAACCATTTAATGAATTGCTATTCAAAGCACAAACAGTGCATCGTGCGAATTTTGCCAATGAGGTTGAGTTATGTGTATTACTGAGTATTAAAACAGGAAGCTGCCCTGAAGACTGTAAATATTGCCCGCAAAGTGGTCATTATAATGCTGGTGTTCAAAAAGAAAAGCTCATGGATGTAGAGAGTATTGTGTTACAAGCCCAAAGAGCCAAAGAGCTTGGTGCCAAGCGTTTTTGTATGGGTGCTGCGTGGCGCAATCCACCGGAGAAAGCGATGCCACAATTAATTGAAATTATCCAATCGGTTAAGTCACTAGGATTAGAGACTTGTATGACTTTAGGGATGTTATCCAAAGCACAAGCTACAGAATTAGCTGATGCAGGCCTTGATTATTACAATCACAATTTGGATACTTCAGAGGCGTTTTATCAAGAGATTATTAGCACCAGAGATTATCAATCACGCTTAGATACGCTAGAGGAAGTGTCAAATGCCGGCATGAAAGTTTGTTGTGGCGGCATTCTTGGAATGGGAGAGACGATTGATGATCGCTTGCAAATGTTGGTAACATTGGCGAATTTAAAAACACCACCTGCGAGTGTGCCAATCAATCAATTGATTCCAGTGCCAGGAACACCGCTGGGCAATCAATTAAACAAAGCACAAATTGATACTTTTGATTTTATACGTACGATTGCAGTGGCAAGAATCTTAATGCCAAGCTCAAAAATCAGGCTTTCAGCAGGTCGTTCGCAAATGAGTGATGAAATGCAGGCTTTAGCATTTCTAGCGGGAGCGAACTCTATCTTTTATGGTGATAAGCTATTAACTGCAGAGAATCCTTCAGAGAATCATGATCTAAAACTGCTTAATACGCTTGGCTTTAAAGTAACAAAAAACAGTGAGGAGCATCATGAGCTTGTTAGCCAATGATGCGCGTTACAGTGATTATTTAACGGCAATTAAACAAAACGGGCGTTATCGACAACGCGTATTTACCCAAATAAAAGATAAGCTTATTCATATTGATCAGCATGCTTTGATCAATTTTAGTGGTAATGATTATTTGGGATTATCGCAACATATAGAGGTTAAAAAAAAGGCGCAACAAGCAATTGAATGTTATGGTGTTGGTAGCACGTCATCAGCGATTGTTTCAGGAAGTCATTATCTCATTGAGTCGCTAGAGCATAATATGGCGGCGTTTGTAGGCTATCCACGTGCTTTGCTGTTTAACTCTGGTTACCATGCCAATTTAGCCGTAATGAGTTTGTTGGCAATGCAAGGTAAAGGGGCAAAAGATGCTCAGGCAATAGTTGCGGATAAATTAGTTCATGCCTCTATTTTGGATGGTATTGCCTTATCAGGTGCTAATTTAAAGCGTTATCCGCACCAAAACATTGACAGCTTGCACAGCATCCTTCAAAAACACCCAGAAGCTAAGTATGTCATCACCGAAGGTGTTTTTAGTATGGATGGTGATATCTCACCTTTGAGAAGATTTGCCAATGTTGACCATACTAAACTTATTGTTGATGATGCGCATGGTTTTGGTGTGTTAGGTCAATCAGGTAGAGGTGCGGTAGACTATGCGGGTTTAACTTTCAATGATGTGCCTGTCATGATCGTGCCATGCGGTAAAGCATTAGGTGCTATGGGTGCATTTGTTTGTGCAAGTGATGAGTTTATTGAGCTATTAATACAAACAGCTCGCAGTTATATCTATAGCACGGCACTTGCCATTCCCGTTGTTGCCTCTTTAAATGCGAGTTTAAATCTTATTATGCATAGTGATCATCTGCGTGAAAAATTGTTTGAAAATATTAGCTTTTTTAACCAATATGCGCAGAAGCTTGGGCTTAATGTTGTGTCAGATGATTTGACGCCAATTCGCAGTATTGTCATTGGCGATAATCAACAAACGCAAAACATACAAAATCTGCTTAAAGATAAAGGTTTTTATGTTTCATGCATTCGTCCACCAACAGTACCACAAAATAGTGCACGATTACGCATATCACTAAGCGCACTACATGATACACGTGATATAAACGCATTATTGGATCAATTGGTGCGTGTGTTATGAGTATTCAAAATCATTTATTTCTATCAGGCTGGGGCTTTAAGGCGAATCTATGGCAAGTATTTTATCCTGAAATATCATCAACGCAGTGTATAGATATGCCTTGTTTTAAGAGTGCAAACGAAGAGCAAATATTACAAGAATTATCAGTGAAATTAGCCAAAGCTGAAGTTATTCACGCATGGTCACATAGTGGTTTGTGGGTTTTGAGACTCATTCAACAAAATAAGCTGAATGTCAAAGATAAAAGTATTTACTGCTATGGGTTGCCATTATTATGGCAGTTTGCCAGTGATGAGAAAAAACAAGCGTTTATAAGGCAATATCAATTAAATCCAAATAGATTGGCACAAAAGTTTTTAAAGCTTGTTGCTTTTCCAGAGGTTGATAGGCTTAAAGATGTAGAGTCGTATTGCCTTTTAACAGATGAAGCACAATATCACAGTCAATTAAACTATTTAAAGTGGATGTTTGACTTTGCTCAAATGATGCCAGTAACGGATGCACTTGCTTTGTGTGATAAAACTGGCGTTAAGGTATTTTTGGCAGAAGAAGATGCGATTGTTGATAGTACATCTTTGGCAAAGTTACTTAATAGTAAGCTGACAAAGAATCAAAGCCATCTAGGCTTATTGCATCTTGCAGAGAGTGAGGTAAGCGGATGCTAAAATCACCATGCATAAGCTTTAGTGCCGCTAAAGATAGCTACCATCAGCACGATCAAGTGCAACGCAAGGTCGATCAAAATTTAAAAAACATGGTATTTAAGCATCTTGAGCAAACGAATCGAAATATAAAGCATATATTAGAGCTAGGCTGCGGTGATGGTGTTGCTAGTATGGATATCGCAAAACAACTAATGCCATTGTCTTATGATGCAGTTGATATTGCTGATATTTTAATTGATAAAGCCAAAGAAATTCAAATTGATCATTTGCCCATAAAGAGGGGCTTTAACTTTATACAGGGTGATTTTAATCAGTCACAATTCTGGCAAGCATTACCTCAAAAAAAATATGACCTTATCTATAGCAATATGGCGTTACAGTGGTCTGATTGTTTGTTGACGTTACTTAAGCGCATCAATCAAATATTATCTATACATGGTGTGTTGGCATTTTCCATTCCACTTAATGGTACTTTTGATGAGCTTAAAAATGTGGTGCGTATTAATCAGTTTATAAGTCATGATAAAGTCAAAGCGCTTTTTAAGATGTTTGATTGGCAATGTATAAATATTGATAAGCAAAGCATTCAATTAGAGTTTTTAAATAGGAAGACACAGCTCAAACATTTGAAAAGTACCGGTGTGAATAGTTATTTGGGGTGTGAAAGACCGCAGATGAGAATGCTTTTGGGGTATTTGCGTGATGATAATGATCAAATGACAACGTTAAGTTATGAGATTGGAATATATGTGATTGCCAAACAATTTCCGTAGGGGTAATTCATGAATTACCCCTGTTACGATGGCAAATATATCAGGCAATTCGTGAATTGCCCCTACGGTGGTGTGTGGTATATATCAGGCAATTCGTGAATTGCCACTACGGTGGTGTGTGGTATATATCAGGCAATTCGTGAATTGCCTCTACGGTGGTGTGTGGTATATGTCGGGCAATTCGTGAATTGCCCCTACAAGACCTTCGTAGGGGCGTATTGCATACGCCCTTTATGAGATGCCTTTTAAAAATAATTAATAAGGAAAATAAATGAACATAACATCATTAACAAAACATAAGCAAATTGCTATTATCGGCACAGATACTGAAGTGGGCAAAACTTACGTTTGTGTTCACTTGATGAATCAATTAAAAAATCAGGGCTTAACAGTTGCTGGATTAAAACCAATGGCATCAGGCGCTTTTATTAAAGATGGTCACTTAGTTAATGAGGATGCTTTGGCTTTACAAGAAGCATCTTCGGTGTCACTTCCTTATGAAGTAATAAACCCTAATGTTTTTGAACCTGCCATTGCTCCGCATATTGCCGCAAAACAAGTCAATACATTGTTAACTGTTGAAAAATTGGTTGAGCAAACCAAGCATTCTTTAGAGCAAATTAACAGTGATATTACTTTTATCGAAGGCGCAGGCGGACTACTAACACCATTAAACTATAATGAAACCTGGGCGGACTATTTAAAAGCTTTGGATATTCCAGTGCTTTTAGTCGTTGGTATGAAGCTTGGCTGTATTAACCATGCCTTGTTAACTGAACACTATCTTAAGCAGCAACACATACCCTATATTGGTTGGGTCGCTAATTGCATTAATCCTGATATGCCTGTTTTGCAAGAAAATATTTTAACATTGGAGCAAATGTTAACAACCTCAAAAGTAGCAGATATTCAGTTTGATCTGTAAATAGTTAACCTATAATGATGTCAGCAGTTTAGTTTCATTATAAGATATGCCTTATTTTGATTATTGTTGGTTTATTTCCTTCTTTAATCATGTATTTTTATTTTTTTAGATAAATTTTATAAAATTTAAGATATTTTCTATCGCACATGCTCATTTTTTTCGGTAAATTACTATAAGGATAATTAATAGGATATTAATGAATGTTATCAAGTACACTTAAATTCGAGTGTGTTACATTAAAAAGGGGAAGGTATGAAATCAACTAAATTGAAACGTGATTTAAAAACGCGCCATTTAACGATGATTGCGTTAGGTGGTACTATTGGCACGGGATTGTTTCTTGCCAGTGGTTCAGCCATTTCACAGGCAGGACCAGGTGGCGCGTTAATAGGTTATGCATTAGTTGCGATTGTGGTATATATGCTAATGACTAGTCTAGGTGAGATGTCAACATACGCACCATGTACAGGGTCTTTTAATAAGTACTCAGAAAAATTTGTTGATCCAGCACTTGGATTTGCCATGGGCTGGAATTATTGGTTTAACTGGGCAATGACTATTTCTGCTGACTTATTAGGAGCTGGACTCTTGATGCAGTTTTGGTTTCCGGGTACCCCTGTCGTGATGTGGAGTGCGATTTTCTTTGTTATTATTCTTGCAGTAAACCTGTTCTCAGTTTCAATGTATGGTGAATCAGAATATTGGCTATCCTTTATAAAGGTATCATTTGTTATTATTTTTATTTTGGTTGGTGCGCTGGCTATTTTCGGTATTAGTGAGAATGGTCATACCGTTGGCTTTAGTAATTGGCATGTTGCGGATGCGCCATTTAATGGTGGAATATTTACGATACTCGGTGTGTTTTTAATTGCCGGTTATTCATTCCAAGGGACAGAAATCGTTGGTGTTGCTGCAGGCGAGGCAAAAAATCCAAGAAAAGCAATACCCAAAGCCATTCGTAGTACATTCTGGCGTTTGACTTTATTTTATGTATGCGCATTAGGCATTATCGGGTTTTTGGTGCCATATACGGCAAGTTGGTTGGCAAACCCTGAATCTAATGTGGCTATGAGTCCATTTACGATGGTGTTTCAAAGTACGGGATTCACCTATGCTGCAACGCTTGTTAATATTGTGTTAGTTACGGCAGTATTGTCAGCTGCAAATTCATGTATTTATACTTCATCACGTACGTTATGGTATTTATCTAAATCAAAACAAGCGCCTAAAGTCTTATCGAAAACGAACCGTCGTGGTGTGCCGGTGATTGGTGTATTAGTGACATCGATCTTGGGAGCGACGTTTTTCTTAGCATCTTTCATCGGCAATGGCGCAATTTTCAACTGGCTCGTTAATTTAATTAGTTTATCTGGATATATTGGTTGGTTAAGTATTTCAATTAGCCATTTGCGTTTTCGCCGCGCGTATATCAAACAGGGGAAGTCACTTGATGACTTGGTTTATAAGTCAAAATTTTATCCATATGGACCTATTATTTCGATTGTTGCTTTGGTGATTATGATGTTTGGTGCGCAAGTTGAGCAGATGCTATCAGGCACTGCGACGTGGGGCGCTTTCTTTGCGACATATAGTGGTGTTATTCTATTTATTATTTTGTATCTTGGTTACAAATGGCGTAAGCGTACCAAGTTTGCACGCTCTGCGACATCAGATATTGATTTTTTCCATAAAGAAGCCCATCAAAGCGCGTTTTAAATTGAGAAATCAATGTGACTTTAATAAACAATGGCAAACAATTTCAATTGATCTTGATAATTTAGATAACAGTACCACTAAAGAGTTTAGAATTGTAGAAACAGGTGCCAATGATAGCCTTGGCGGGCTTTTGGATATCGAAAGTGTCAAAATATCGCCTGTCACATATTAAGCTTTTTGTTTGATAAGGAAGATAACTGCAACAGTAGCAATAAAATAGGAAAATAACACAACCATCATACCATTATGGTAGCTTGAACCATCATATAGGTAGTTTGTTGTGGGTTGTAACTGACTTGCACGGATGACATAGCCAACAAATGGCTGAAAAATAAAGCCAGAAATAACAACAGCCATATTATTAAAACCAATGGCAGTGGCTCGATGCTCTAGTTGATTATTGCGTGAAACCAAAGAAAAGCTTAATGCTTGTCCCGCACATGCAGCGCCCGCGGCAAAAAACAATATGACAAGGATTATGACGCTATTAATTGGTGCTAGTGTAATAAACCCAAAAGAAATGACACCAAGTAGTGCGCAAAGTATAAGCACACGTTTGATATGCTCTGTTTTGTCGGCAAGAAACCCAAACAAAGGGCTGCCAACGGCAATACCAATCCACATAAACGTAACCACAGTTGCGGCGACTGAAAAAGGAACGTTAAAGTATTGCTCAACAAAAGGAATGCCATAAAGTGAGGCAACAACGGCCATTGGCATCCACAATAAACAAGCATAAATTGCGATCATCCACGTTTGCGATTGGCGCGCAACCGATTTAAAAGCAAGCCATGAGCTTGTCACGGGTTTTGTTGTTAAATGTTTATTAGGAAGCTTTAAATAGAAAAACATGATAATCAAGAGAATCAAACCAAAGCTGCTGATAATCATCATCGTTGCACGCCAGCCAAGGTGATCAATCAGTGGGATCAGTGGCAAAGCGCCACACATGGCACCCAATGCTGCAAGCATTTGCGTAACACCGGCAATTAGGGTGAAATAGCGCCTGCTAAAGACGTGGCTAGCAACGACAAGCACGCCAATAAAGGCGAAAGCTGAGCCAAAGCCCATAAAAATACGTGCACAAGCTGCAAGATAAAAATTTGGTGCTAATCCAAACAGAAATCCGCCAATGACGCAAATCAAAAGGGGCAACATAATCACATTGCGTGCAGAGAATCGATCATAGATAAGACCTGCCGGAATCTGCATTAAAGTATAGGTAATAAAGTAAGCGCCAGAGGTGACGCCAAGCCAGAATATGTCAATGTGCAGACTACTCATTAGATTTTCGGTCATAATGCCAGGTGAGACTTGAAGTGCCATTTCAAAAAAAAGAAACAGTGCGGCTAAAATAAATAAAAATACTGATCTAAACATAAGGTTGTCCTGTTTATTGGTTATGTTTCTACGTTTAAAATATGAAAGATTAAGATGCCTAATTAAAGATAAGCTGAACATGATTAACAATAGAGTAAATAGAAGTGCAGCAAAACTTAATTAGGCTTAATACATCGACAACAACAAATAGGATGGAAAATAGCAGCACAGTCATTTGAGCTAGATAACTGTGTGTTTAGATATTTATTGTGCTGCATTTAAGTTTTTCTTGCCCGAAAGATCAGTGATTAGGAAGATAGACTACCTTGAAAAAAACAAAATGCAAAATATTTTTTGTATCCATTCATTCTTGTCAATACGGCTAAAGGAAAGTCACACTCCATAGAGGCTTCGACTTACGCTCAGCCAATGCTTATAGAATCAAAGTAATGTTACTACCTTAAGAGGTGGCTTGTAAATATAGGGTTTGCAATGAAGTTAAATTAACCATCCCTGACAAAATGGATTGACACGCATCCATGCTCGCAATGACATCCTATGATTTGTCATCCTGAGTCAGGATGGCGTGAGGATCCAGTGCGAAGCTGCCATGGATGGTTAGTGATCCTCCTAAAGCCTAAAGGTAGTGTTATTAATATAACCAAAGTGGATTGGGATATTGTCATTGCTGGAAAACAAATCCTTAATCCGTTGACACAAACATCAAAACCCATTAACCTTTGCGCATATGATACCAAGTCAGTACTATTTTGATGTTAAAAGTCAGTAAACTTGCTGATTACGCCGTGATGATCGTGCTTAAATTTGCGCAGAATCCGCAAGGATTATACAGTGCCACTGACCTTATTGGTCTTACGGGGTTGAATTTGCCGACTGTGCGTAAGCTACTTAAGCTGCTAAGCCTAAAGGGCATATTGCTTGCCAAGCGCGGCGCTGAAGGTGGTTATACTTTGGCTTCTGAAGTGAGTGAAATTTCAGTGCTTGATATTGTAGAAGCAATTGATGGGCAGCTTGCTTTTACTGAGTGTTGCAGTGCGGGATTTGTGTCATGTTCTGTCAATGATTGTCATATGGGTGGCTATTGGCATGTGATTAATAAAAAAGTGCGTGAGACATTAAATGGCTTTAAGGTGCTAGAGTTAATGAATACGTCAGTGGATGAATTAAAAGTATCAAACAAAGTAAATAATATAAAACAAACTAAGTAAAAGAAATTAAGTAACAAACCAGTAAAGAGATCATGCGACATGACGGATGAAAAAATAAATAAAATGCTTGATCAGGAATATAAGCACGGCTTTGTGACTGAGATTGAACAAGAGCGTTTTCGTGACGGCTTGGATGAGGATATTATTCGGCAGATTTCCAAGCGCAAAAATGAGCCTGAATTTATGCTTAAATGGCGCCTGCAGGCATATCATAAATGGCTAGAGATGAAAGAGCCAACGTGGGCGCATGTTGATTATGAGCCAATTGACTATCAAGCGATTAGTTATTATGCGGCGCCCAAGTCAGCAGCTGATAAGCCGAAAAGTTTAGATGAAGTAGATCCAGAATTAATTGAGACCTATAACAAACTGGGGATTCCATTGCATGAACAAGAAATGCTTGCCGGTGTTGCTGTAGATGCGGTATTTGATTCTGTCTCTGTGGTGACTACCTTTAAAGAGAAGCTCGCTGAAGCGGGTGTAATATTTTGCCCAATTTCAGAGGCATTACAGAAATATCCTGAGCTTATTGAAAAATATATTGGTTCAGTGGTACCGCAAACGGATAATTATTTTGCGGCATTAAACTCTGCTGTATTTAGTGATGGCTCATTTGTATATATTCCTAAAGGCGTGCGTTGCCCGATGGAGTTATCAACTTATTTTCGGATTAATGCCTCAAATACGGGGCAATTTGAACGCACCTTAATTATTGCTGATGAGGGCAGTTATGTCAGTTATTTAGAAGGGTGCACCGCCCCGATGCGTGATGAAAATCAGTTGCATGCGGCGGTAGTTGAGTTGGTTGCATTAAAAGATGCTGAAATTAAATATTCCACTGTACAAAACTGGTATCCTGGAGATAAAGATGGCAAAGGGGGAATTTACAACTTTGTGACTAAGCGCGGAGTGTGTATGGGAAGTAATGCTAAGATCTCATGGACACAAGTGGAAACCGGTTCGTCTATTACATGGAAATATCCATCGGTTATTTTGCGCGGAGATAACAGTGTCGGTGAGTTTTATTCTGTGGCATTAATGCGTCATGCGCAACAAGCTGATACCGGCACCAAAATGATTCATATGGGCAAAAATACCAAAAGCACGATCATTTCAAAAGGGATTTCCGCGGGACGCGCGCAAAATGCGTATCGTGGGTTAGTGCGCATCCTGCCAACAGCGGATAATGCACGCAATTTTTCACAATGTGACTCTTTACTTATTGGGCATGAGTGTGGTGCGCATACTTATCCGTATATTGAGAACAAATCAAAATCAGCGCAAATTGAACATGAAGCAACGACATCAAAGATCTCTGATGAGCAGCTTTTTTATTGTCGACAACGCGGCATGTCAGAAGAAGATGCCGTGGCAATGATAGTCAATGGCTTTTGTAAAGATGTCTTTAAAAAATTACCCCTTGAGTTTGCGGTTGAAGCACAAAAATTGATGGAAGTTAGCCTAGAGGGTGCAATAGGCTAGTGAAATAAACTAGGTGCAAAAGCATTAGAAAATGCAAGAGTAAGAAATAAATCAAAATAAAAAAAGCGAAGTAACGATATGTTGTTAGAGATTAAAAATTTACATACCAGAGTAGAAGATAAAGTACTGCTAAAGGGAATTAATCTTGAGATTAAACCAGGTGAAGTCCACGCAATTATGGGACCAAATGGTGCAGGTAAAAGTACATTGGGTAATGTGCTTTCGGGTAAACCAGGTTATGAAGTCACTGAAGGTGAAGTATTATTAAATGGTCAGAATATCTTTGAATTGGATGCTTCAGAACGTGCGCATGCTGGTGTGTTTCTAAGTTTTCAATATCCAGTTGAAATCCCTGGGGTGAGTAACACGCAATTTCTAAAAACAGCCGTCAATAGCACACGCAAAGCCAAAGGGCAAAGCGAGCTTGATGCAATGAGCTTTATGAAAAAACTACGTGCGAATATGGATATCCTCGAAATGGATCAAAAATATATGAAGCGTGGTGTAAATGAAGGATTCTCAGGTGGCGAGAAAAAGCGTAATGAAATGCTGCAAATGATGATGCTTGAGCCTAAAGTCTGTATTCTAGATGAGACAGATTCAGGGCTTGATATCGATGCGTTGCAGGTGGTATCAAAAGGTGCGAACCATATGCGCAATGGTGAGCGTGGCTTTATTGTTATTACCCATTACCAACGTTTATTGAACTATATTGCACCTGATTTCGTTCATGTTTTAGCAGATGGCAAAATTGTTAAATCAGGTGGTCGAGAGCTCGCACTTGAGCTTGAAGATAAAGGTTATGCTTGGATTAATGACTAAGGAGCGCAATATGTTGCAATTAGAACAGCCAATTTCTAAGCTTAATCTGCCAGATGGTGCGATTAAACAGCGTGAAAGTGCATGGCAGGCATTTATTGATCAAGGCTTTCCAAATAAAAAAAATGAACAGTGGCGCTATACCGATTTAACTGCTTTGTATAGAAAGTATGGTATTACTCAAGTTAAGCTTGAGGTTAGTACAAATATTGACGAAACATTGTCAATGATTAATCTAAATACGGATATGCATAATATTGTTTTTGTTGATGGTCAGCTTGCTTATGTTGATGACATTGATGGTGTAATTATTAATGATAGTTTGTCACTAGAGCCTAAGCGTGAAAATAATGATGCACTGTCTAATCTAAACATCGCCTCATATTTAGGCGGTGTGACGATTCAGGTTAAGAAAAATACGTGTTTGACCAAACCTATTGTCATGACGTATTTACATACCGATAATAGTCAGAAGATGTTGGTTAACTATCAACATACTTTGATGATTGATGAATATGCAGAGTGTATGATTTGTGAGAATTTTATCGCATTAAGTGACACCTATTCAGCAGCCAATATCTGTAGCAATATCAATCTGAAAGAGGGTGCGAAGTGCTGCTATGATGCCTTGGCAAACAAAAGTCTGGAGCAGTTATTGGTGACGCATAAACTAAAACTCTCAATAGCTAAAAATGCCTATTATGAAACATTTCAAATGGCAGCTTATGCCGCCCTTAAGCGCATTGAGTTTGATGTGGATTTGCAAAGTGAAGGCGCTGTTTTTAATGCAAAGGGTATCTACGCTTTAACGCATAATGCAAAAACCGATTATCACATTAATGTCAAACATAATGCATCAAATACGCAAAGTGATGTCGCGTTTCGTGGTGTTGTTGGTGGTAAGGCATCGGCAACCTTTAATGCAAAGGCATATGTTGCTAAAGGTTTACACAGCATCAAAGCATTACAAAATAATCGCAACATTCAGCTAACAAATACTGCAGAAATCAACACCAAGCCTGAACTTGAAATTTATTCCGATGATGTGGTTTGTAGTCATGGCGCCACGATTGGTCAACTTGATCAACAGGCGCTATTTTATCTGCAATCACGTGGTATTAATAAAGATCAAGCAACAAGCCTACTTATCGAAGGATTTGTCAAGGAGCTCATTACTTTATTAAATCGCGATGAATCAACGATTGAGAGCTATCTTGATAGTCTTGAGGGGCATATTAAACACTTAGTTTAAATAAAGGCCTTAAAGGCTTCTGCATGCTTAACAGGATCAAAACTATGATAGCTGTAACTTGCTACCTTTTCAGTAATAAAGGGGTCTTCCTGCAGTAATGCTTTGATTTCATCTAAATCGCCTGAGGCTAATATCACGCCACCATTGCGTGAACTATTAGGTCCTGAGGCTATAAATAGCCCTTTTTCATAACCGCGATCTAAGAACGTGCGATGTTTTGCTCTCACTTGGTCTATAACTTCAGCAGGTGAAGTATAGGTGATGGTAATAATATGCGTTTGTTTCATCGATTTCACTTGAGTTAACATGATGTGTGGTTAATTTTGTCATAGTTATTAAGCTGTTTGTACTTTTTTTTCAAGAAACTAAAGCGTAAAATAGCATCAGCAATTTTGCTTAGAGTGGTAAAGACAGTTTTCATGAAATATTTTGATTTAAAAGCGTTAAAAAAAGATAAGATTTTCACTGAATCACGCAAACTCATGTCTCTATCACTTTGGCGAAGGCGTTTGATCTTCTGGGGTGGGGCGATTCTTGTTGGATTGATATGTGTATTGTTTGCTTATCTATGTGACAATCTCAACGACAGTTTTAATGAGTTAAGTCAAGATCATCCTTATTGGCCTTTATTTATTATGCCAATTGGCTTTATGGTGATTATTTATTTGCTTAAAACCTATTTTGATGGGGCTGAAGGTAGTGGTATTCCCCAAGTGATGACAGCCCTCAAAGTTAAAAATATGCAACGACGTAGCAAGATGGTGTCAATGCGTATTGCATTGGGCAAATTTTTATTAACCGCATTAGGCTTTTTAAGTGGCGCCTCGATTGGGCGTGAGGGACCGACGATTCAATTAAGTGCATCAGTTATGCACTTTCTAGGGCGATTAGAGAAGTTTAACCGTGAAGACACGGAAAAAGGTTTATTATTAGCCGGAGGTGCTGCTGGGATTGCTGCGGCCTTTAACGCACCTTTGGCAGGGGTTGTTTTTGCGATCGAAGAGTTAGCAGGGTCGTTTGATAAAGGCATTACCGGTACGATGATTACCACCGTCGTATTGTGTGGTTTTGTATCTTTAGAGATTATGGGCAATTACGCCTACTTTGGCGCAAGTTCTGCAACCTTAGATATTTTAGGCGGTGGCTGGATCGTGCTTATTATTGTTGCTGTTGTTTGTGGTTTTTTGGGTGGATTATTCAGTCGAATGCTATTATTTGTATCAGCCGCGGTCGTTGGAATTATTCGCAAGCATCCGGTGTTATTCGCAGGGAGCATCGGTTTTGTTATTGCGGTAATTGGTGTGTGCACGAGTGGCGTTATTTACGGTAGTGGTAAAGAAACAGCGGTAGCACTATTAAATGGTCATGATGTCCATGTATCTATTTTCTTTGGCTTATGGAAAATGATTGCCACTTTATTGTCGTTTGTTAGTGGTATTCCAGGGGGGATTTTTGCGCCATCTTTATCAGCAGGGGCTGGATTTGGACACATGATGAGTAGTTTTTTTGATCCTAAATATGCTGGAGCAATTATCTTAATTGGAACCGTTGCTTATTTCTCTGGTGTCGTGCAAAGTCCAATTACTTGCTTTATCATCGTGTCTGAGATGACACAAAATGTCTCAAGTGGGATGCTATTACCCATTATGTTGGCAGCTCTTCTAGGTACGGCTTCTTCACGTGTGATCTGTAAAGAACCCATTTATCATATGCTGTCATTGCGCTATTTAGATAAGTTGCGTGAACAGAAATAGATTAAGTCAAATATTCGTTCAACAGTTTTGATAGTCGACCCTGAGCGAAGTCGGAGGGTGGAAGTTAAAAAATAAATGTAATTGCTATAGGTTTTAATAAATATGTTTGATCAATCATTATTCCAAAAAAAACATCAACAATATGAGCGGCGTTTTGTTAATGATAGCTTTATAAAAAATGAAATTGCTGAGCGCTTATTAGATAAATTAAGCTTTATTAAATTAAACCCTAACTATGTTTTTATTGAAGGATTAGACTTGCATTTGTCAGAAATTAAAAAGCTTTATCCGAATGCAACAATACATCACACGCTAAATTCAGAGATAGCTTATGATGTGATTATTTCACAGTGTAAAATTCAACAGGCAGCAAATATCAATGCACAATTAAGAAGCTGGTATAAGCAGTTAAAGTCGCAAGGGGTCTTGGTTTTTACCAGTTTTGGAAGTAGCAGTTTGCAAGAGATCAAAAAAGCTTGGCAGCTTATTGATGGTATGGCTCATATTAATCAAATGCTTGATATGCATGATGTTGGGGATGTATTAAAAAAGGAGCAATATCAAAGTGTGGTAATGGATGCTGAAACGTTAAGGCTCGAATATGAAACCATCGACACCTTATTTTCTGATATTCGCGCATTAAATGAGCCTTTAGCTGATACCAAAATGCGTAAAACCTTGACGGGTAAAGTTCGTTGGCAAAGTTTTTGTCAGCGACTGGAAAAACTCGGGTTGTCGCTAAGTTATGAAGTGTTTTATGGCTATGGCTATAAAGGTAATGAACTGATTGCAAGAAAAGAAACCGATCATGAATCAATGATTAGCTTTGATCAATTAAAAAATGCGCTTAAGCATAAGAAGTAGTTGATTACTCACAAATGATTTCATCTTGGAAAGCAATGCCATCTTCTGCCTCTAAATCATTAGCGTTGACTGTGCAAGTTTGTCCATCCTTGGTCCCAAGGGTAAGTTTATCTCCTAGTATGACATCAATTTGTGCAAAGCCATCGGCATCAGTTTCACTGGGCTCTAATCCACCCGTTATTTTGGCATAACTGAGTATTTCCCCTTGTCTATTCACAAAGTTGCCCATGATTAAAACAGCAGGTTTAGCATTAAGCTCAATCGTTTCAACATTACCTGGATAAAGGATAATATCGCGGTCATTGTTAGGAACGCTTAAGGTGACTTCATGCGCTTGAACTTGTACGTTATGCTCTTTATATACTGACATTGGTACAAAGTAACTCTCATTACTATCGATGATTGCATTTTCTTTGCCATCAACATAGATGGTATATTTACTAGGAATATCTGCATTAACATAAATAAGTACACCACTGCGATTATCTGAGCCACTAATTCCCCAGTTGGTTATTGGTGTGTAGGCAAGTGAGCTTGATGTTTGAATGTTGTAGCTAATGACAGATTTATCATGTTTTGATTGTGCCAAATTAAGCTGTTGTAGTGAATTAAAGTAGCGATTGCTAGTGCTTGCATATTGTGAATAGTATTGGGTGTTGTGATTGACTTCAGTGCTGACACCTACATCATTTTGATAGTCACTACCTGCAAACTCTTTGCCAATATTGAGTTTAATGTTTTCCTCTCTTTGTACTTCTTTCTCACTTTGTTGACTTACTTGACCTTCAAGACCTGCTGCCATATACCAGCCATTTTGTGTGGCAAAGCTCCATGTTAATTGTAAGAAGGCGCTTTTGTTGCTTTTTGAGTGATCTAAAGATAACGAGAGTGTTAAGTCATTGTTGTCTCCGAAGCTTAGCGTTTTAGCAATACCAAAACCAATATCGTGTTGGAAGTTATTATCGATATAGGCATAGCTTAATGAAGTTGTGAAGTTAATGTCATGCCAATTAAAGGACAATGATGTGCCAATATTTGTATTACTGGTTTGTGTGTCTTCAAAATACTGATTGATATAGCTACTACTATTTTCTTTAACCCAGGTTTGTCGGAAAAAAGTATTCAATGTCACGCCTGATACGTTACCCGCAATAGAAAAAGCAAGACCAAGATCACCAAAATTACTCACAGCAAGTGAGTTATACAAACTTAAATGTGACAACTCCATCATGAACATAAACTCACCAATGGCTTCTTGTTGATTAAACATGGTTATATGCTCACCAATACCAAAAGATTTACTTAAGCGCTGTTTAGCTTCAAACGTCAGTACATTAAGATCGGTTAGGGTAGGAAAAGTCGTCCCTGAAACAAGTTCAGCCAAACGCCCATAGCTTATGTAATAATTAGGTAACGTCAAAAGTGGTAATGCGTTGGTCTTAATAAAATAAACTTGTTTATTAGAGGTTTGATTGGTCAATGTGCGTGTTTCAAGGCGTAGCATATAAGCACCTGAGGGAAAACTACGTGTATCAAGAAAATGATTCCCTGGTGGGAAATACTGGGTATCAATTAAGGTATTACCACGATAAACATCAACATAGCTAGGCACAATGATATTGACTTCAACTGGTGTGGCAATTTGCTCATTTAAGTTAGTCAAAAGCTCAAGATTGGTTTGAACGCTAGCGCCGATAATTTGTAAACTTGGGATGATCATTGTGCCTACTGTATCTTGTAAGCCTATTGATAGGTGATACTGTTTATGGCGCCAATTTAGATCAAAGTCACGAAACTGAAATTGCTTAATTGGTGGCTGCCCAGGGGTGACGGAATAGGTGAAGTTATCCTTATAATCCAAATGCCAGTTACCATAGCCTAAATAACCATTGTGATTTAAAGCCATCGAGTGGTTCTGATCATTATTACCTGATAGACCCAGTTGGAATAGATTAAGCATGCCAAAGCCTGCGGTTGAATCTTTCAGAAATTTAGCAGGAACGGCATCTTGTGTCAGAAGATATTTGGGATTAATAAACAGTTGCGCACGATAATTATTGCGATCAAAAATAACGCCCAATGTTTGTGGACGAATAAAGCCACAATTGGGACCATTGCTGCAATTACGTTCGCCATTGGTTTTTTGTGGTGTTGATATCTCCTGCAATAGTAAATGTTGGGCAGTTTTTGCAATATAGGGTTTAAGTTTTTGTAATATAAGATCAGGTTCATCAAAAGTAATTTCATCATCATTAAAAGTGGCTGTTGTCTCTAGTAGTTTTTCTTTACCAAAAACAATAGTAACAAGGCTTGTTTCATCATCTTCAATAAAGTCTTCAAAGCCAGGCGGTAAATCTGAGGCAGCAGAAATTTTAGGTGTCATGCCAAAAAATAAACAGTGGCATAGCGCGATGCTCAAATAGATAGCAATTTGCTTGACCTTATTCTTGCAAAAGAGCTGATAAATAATAGGCATGACTTATCTGCTTTGCAGAATTAATGACAGCTGGTAACGTCCAGCTTTGGCATTTTGAATCGCATGTTTGGAGAATTTAATGGCAATGGTTTCATAAAGTTGACATTCATTAACGTTGTGATTATTTGTTTGAATGGCCTGAATCTGGTTGTAAGGCATTGGTATCTTGTTAATTAAAATACGATAAGGTAGATTGCCTTGATTGTTTAAACCTTTAGCAATGAATTTACCTTCATTTGTGGTAACGCGTAAAGGAAAGCTTTTATTACCCTTGTGATAAGCGCAGAAAGTGCCTATAGGAATAATTTGATCCCGACCTTTGGTGATCATATCTGCACTAATAACGATTTTTTCATTGAGTGTCAGATTGCCAACCACGAAACGTGGGTTTTCTTGTTCTTTTTTAGTTGGGCGCTCATAGTATTTTGAGTTGTTCTTGAACTGATAAGCCGTTAGGGTTGCAGGGGTAAAGGCAGCAAGAAAAAAAATAAAAGCAAGACGTTTGCTTGATGCTGTCATTTAGCCTCCCATGATTTAGTATCGATTATTAACCAATTACAATGTTGGCAATATAATGGATAGATCCTTGCACATCAATACCTGCTGCATCGTCGGCAACTGCCGTTTTGTCATCAGCTGACTTTTTATATTCACTAATCACTAACTGTAGTTTCATAGGTTTAGTGACTTTACCCTTTGCACGCACTGAAATACGCTTATTATTGCCAGCGCCTAAATTACGAATTAATATCGGGCTGATAATAACAGGTAGATTTTTAAGTTCTTTATTGCTATAAGTGATAATGTTTTTAGGATCCGTTACATTCTTAACTTGTACAATAAAGGTACCCTTGCTATTACCAATGTTAGTCAGTGGAATATAATCACGTTTAACTTTTTGGTTGATGACAACATCAGGTTTAACAACATCAAGTACCGCACCAGCAAAAAGAGAAGATGTACTAATGGTCAGTAACAAAAGACCTGCGAATATACGCATTAATTTCATGGCTTTATTCCTTATAAATAACAAAAGGGACTCTCTAAAAAGATATCCCTTATGGTTTTACTTATGTACTGAAAAATTTAATTGAATACGTGTTGTTAAGCAACACTTAAATTCAAAGAGGCATTATATGTCCCAGCTTTTGCATTGCGAATATCAGCACCTTTAAATGTCATAGAAACCGCTTCTTTGGTTTTACAGCCTGATGGTAAATCATTAGCATCAACAACCAGTTCATTTTTACCATATTTGACAGGCGTTTTATTGATCACAAGCGTGTAAGGTAGCTGACCTTCACCTTTGGTACCGACAACTGCAAATTTCTTCTCATTATTTGAAACATCAACCGTTACTTTGCCATTTTTATCATTGGTATATGTGCAGAACTCGGCCAAATCAAAAGTTTTGTCTTTGCCTGCAGCAACGTCAGCAGCTGAAATAACAATCTTTTGGTTCATGCTAAGATCACCAAGAATGCTTTTTGCTTCAACAACAACTTCAGATTTGCCTGCCTCTTTAGCAAAAGCTGAAATCGATAACAACGCACCTACTGTGAATACTGCAACTAAAACTTTCTTCATAAATTATGCTCCTTTGTGTATTCTTATTATTTTCCTTAAGGATTTATCAAACCTAATTTGCTGATGCTCGGCTAATAACAGCTTATGCAACAACGCGCTTATTATTACGTAGATTTATTAACTCTGTAAAGTAATGACAAACAAAAAAACGTCAATACTATGCCTGACAGTGCACGAAGCGCTGTGAAAAGCACAAACAATCAGTTACACTGCTGTTGTGTTAGAAATTAAGTTAACAACAGGAAATATTGACAGTTATGTCAAGCAAGCTAAAAAGATCACTTTATCAGGAAAAAGATTATTATCGTGGTGTGTATGAATCACATCCAAAAGAGCATTTTTCTGCCTTTCGTCGTGATTATGCACGTGTCATTCACTCAGCATCTTTTAGGCGTCTGCAAGGCAAAACACAGATTTTTCCTTGTTCTGAAAGTGAATTTTTTAGAAACAGATTAACGCATTCGCTGGAAGTGGCGCAAGTTGCCAAATCCATTGCAACAGGATTAAACTCACGCTTTGACTTAGACTTGGATACTGACTTAGTCGAGACAGCAGCATTGTGTCATGATATTGGACACCCACCCTTTGGCCATAATGGCGAGAAAGCATTACATGCTAAAATGCGTGAATTTGGTGGTTTTGAGGGCAATGCGCAAACGTTAAGGTTATTAGCAAAAACCGAGAAAAAAGTGTTTAAAGGCGAGGGACCTATTCATTCAGGTAAGGATAATCGTTTTGGCTTGAATTTAACACATCGTACCTTGGCGGCAACACTCAAATATGACAAAGAGATTCCTAGTTATATTATTAGCTCGAGTGATCGACCGATAAAAGGGTACTATGCCAGCGAAAAGGCAATGGTTGAGAAAATTAAACAACATGTGCTTTTTGGTTATCCTCTAGATGCCTTGCATGGGAGCAAGTTTAAGACAATAGAATGCTCAATTATGGATTTGGCAGATGATATTGCGTATTCGACTTATGATATTGAGGACGCTTTCAAGGGTGGTTTTTTAGATCCATTATCAATGGTTAATGCCGAAGAAAAAGTACTTATAAAAGTACAGCAGCAAGCTGAGCTTGATGGGCTTTATTTATCAATCACAGAGATTAAAGCGATTTTAAAATCAATATTTGAAGGGATTATCGATTTTGATGCTAAATTTGACGATATTTATCAGCAGGCAAAAAAACTGGCTACTTCAAGCTATTTACGCACAAAATTCACTTCAAACCTTGTGCATTATTGTATTTCACATGTATCCCTTAATTATGATGAGACTTGTCCAGTATTATCCTCAGTTTCTCTTGAGTCAGACGTTTACAAACAAGTCGAAGTATTAAAGCTTTTTGTCTACTTTATGGTGATTAGCTCACCCAAGATGAATGTTGTGCGTTATCAAGGGCGTGAGATTATCTCTTCATTATTTGATATATTAATTAACTCACAGATAGAGACATCCCTTTTGCCTGAAGATATTGGTGAGATTTTTTATGCCTTTGACCCAGATGATCAGATTAATCGTGCGCGAGTCATCAGTGATTTTATAGCAAGCATGACTGATCGCTATGCGATTGAGCTACATAATCGTTTAACCTCGTCATCTGTGCAAAGCATTTTTAAACCGGTTTAAGCTTTTCTCGTTTATGTATATCAGCGCACTTAATATCTTTCAGTTTCGTAATTTAGCCAATACCTCATTGGCATTGCATCCGCGAGTGAATGTTGTTTGTGGGCAAAATGGCAGTGGCAAAACCTCTATTTTAGAAGCTATATATTTTTTATCGATGGGGCGTTCTTTTAGAAGCTCACAGCTTGCGCGAATCATCGAGCATGAAAAAGATAATTTTCAACTGTTTGCTAAATTTTATAGTGGTTATGGAGCGAATGATTTAAAAGAAAAAACGCTTGCTAGCATGCGTGACAAACACAGTAAAAGTATCGTGAAATTAAATGCTGAAGATGCACAATCGCAAGCACAGTTAACACGTGCATTGCCTGTACAACTGTTTAATCCTGAGAGCTTTAGCTTAATAAATAGTGGCGCGCAACAACGCTCTAAACTTCTAGATTGGGGGGCTTTTTATCATAAGCCTCAATTTTTAACATTATGGCAGCAATCAAAACGTTTGATTAAGCAGCGTAATGCGGCATTAAAGCAAGGTTATCCATTAAGCTATATAGAAATTTTGGATCAAGAGCTTGTTGCTAAATCAGAAAGTTTAGATCAGGCACGACTTGAATACTTTGAGATTTTAATGCCTAAAGTCATGTCAATTCTTAAAGAATTTAACAGCGAACTTGTTATTGACATGAGCTATTATCGTGGTTGGTCACAGGATAAAAGCTTAGCGGAAGTATTAACATCGAGCTATGTCAGTGATGCAAAAACAGGTGTTACCAGTCATGGTGTGCATCGCGCCGATTTACGCTTTAAGGTCAAAGGTCATCCAGCGCAAGATATTCTTTCGCGCGGTCAGCAGAAGATTTTGATATCAGCGTTGAAACTAGCACAAGGTGAGATATTTTCAAAAGAACATCAAACCGGTTGTATTTATCTTGTGGATGACCTGCACTCAGAGCTAGATCAAATGCATTTACAAAAAGTGCTTAATAAGTTGATGCATATTAATGCACAAATCATTATGACAGCAATTAAATTAGAGCATTTACAAAGTTTGCTAAATAATATTGAGTTTGCACATTTTCAGTTACAAAATAATGTTTGTGAAAAATTGGATTAGCTATTATAACTATTTAGTTTGCCTGCTCGTAACAACAATATTACAAGGTTTTTAGATCGAAAGTGCTAGTTGTTGAATTGATAGCTTGCTTAGAGCGGTTATAATTGATGGCATCATATAGAGTTTGATGAATATATCTTATGAATTATAAACGTTATCAACGTCATTTTCCGGTTATGGGGATTGAAGGACAGCAAAAATTACAAAATGCGCGCGTTTGTATTATCGGTTGTGGTGGCATTGGCTCTCCTGTGTCGATGTATTTGGCAGCAGCTGGTGTTGGTGTTTTAGGACTTGTTGATTTTGATGTGGTTGAATTATCTAATTTGCAACGACAAATCTTATTTACCGAAAATGATTTGGGCGTTGCAAAATCAACGACTGCAGTAAATCATTTATCAGCAATTAATAGTGATATTGAGTTGATCGAATATAATGAGCGCTTAGATTTTGAGCGTGCGTGCGAGCTTTTTACAACCTATGATTTAATCATCGATGGCAGTGATAATTTTCAAACGCGTTATGCAGTAAATGACGCATGTTGCAAGTTTAATAAACCCTTTATTAGTGCCAGTGTGCTTAAATCACAGGCGCAATTAAGTTTTTTTGATCCCACAAAGTCTTGCTATCGTTGTTTATATCCATCGCCACCTCCGGCTCACTTAGTGCCAAATTGCTCAGAAGCAGGGGTGTTGGGCGCAAGTGTCGGTGTCGTTGGCACGATGGCAGCAAATATGGCAGTGAATTTCTTTTTAGGCAAAGAGATTAAGCAGCATCTAATGATATTTGATAGTGATGCATTGACTTGGCAAAATTATGGGTTTAGACGCAATCCAAATTGCAAGGGTTGTGTAACACATGATTTTGGTCTTGAGCAAAACAATAATACAGTAATCGAAGTACAAAAGGCATATCAGCTTGATCCAGAGGCATTGATTATTGATGTGCGCGAAGCATGGGAGCTTGATATTGCTGCCTTAGACGTTAAAGCAGAACATCTGCCGTTGGCGCAAGTGTTGCAAGGTGTTGTGCCAGAAGGTATAAGTAAAGCACAAAAAATTATAGTGATTTGCAAACTTGGCGTTAGAAGTCAAAAGGCTGCACAAAAGCTTATTGAGCTTGGCTTTGAAAACGTCTATAACTATGAAGGCGGCATTGCTCGTTACTTTAAAGAGCAACAAAAAGAGATATGTTATTAACTTAAATTATTAAGCGGTATTGACAAAATAAAAACTAAGTAAAAGGAAATTGATCTATGGAAAAAGATTACTATCAGCTGTTAGGTGTAGCCAAAACAGCCACCGATGCTGAGATTAAAAAAGCCTATCGTCGTTTAGCTAAAAAGTATCATCCTGATGTCAGTACAGAAGCCAATGCCGAAGAGAAATTCAAAGAAGTGCAAGATGCTTATGAAGTACTGAAAGATAGTGAAAAGCGCAAGCTATACGATCAATATGGCGCTAATTGGCAGCATGCTAAAGCCGGCGACTTTCATCAAGGCAGAAATACGCATCAAGGGCATGGCAATCGCCAACAACACTTTTACCAAGAAGGTGATTTTAGTGGTTATGAGAATATCTTTGGTGAATTTTTCCGCCAACAGCATAACCAGCGTCAAGGGCGTAAACAAGGTTTTGCAATGAACGGTCAGGATTTGCATACCAAGGTTGAAATTAGCGTAAACGATGCTTTAGCAGGTGTTGAGCGTGAGCTGCATTTTGCTTATCAGGCAGTTAATGAAAAGGGGCTAGTTGTTGAGAAAACGAAACGTCTAAAAGTTAAAATTCCTAAAGCCGTTGGCAATCATCAACAAATCCGTCTAAAAGGCCAAGGAGAAGCAGGTGTTGGCGGTGGCTTAAGTGGTAATTTATATCTTGAGATCATTGTTCAGTCTGATAAACAATACAAAGTAGTTGGTAATGATATTTATAGTCATATCCCCATAGCGCCTTGGGAGGCGGCGTTAGGTGCTGAGATTAATTTACCAACACCACATGGTCAGATAAAGCTTAAGGTGCCAGAGCATACCCAAAGTGGTAAAAAAATGCGCTTAAAAGGTAAAGGCTTGGCAGGTGGTGATTTTTATGTGGTGCTAGATGTTATATTGCCGCCTGCGGTATCAGCAGCACAAAAAGCATTTTATCAAAACATGGCCACTGAGATGGCGTTTGATCCGCGTAAAGATCTATTAGGAGCATAAAGATGACGGAGATGATTATAAAAAGTGACTATATTAGCATTGTTGAGTTATCCGAAATGTTATGTGTGCCACAAACTATTATTATCGAATGGATTGAGCATGATGTGGTAAGTGCTAAATTGCAAGCGGATAGTTATTATGTTTCAGCATATGATATTGCACGCGCTAAATCAGCGATGCGTTTAATGCGTGATTTAGGTGTTAATCCATCGGGCATTTCAATTATTTTAAGTTTAAGAGAAAAAATAAAAGAACTAGAGGCGGTTGTTTCTGTAAATATAAGCTAATCTCAGGCTTGTTTAGGTCAAAAATACATACTAGAATGATGCCAACAACAGGGGTGCATTTTGCTGAGAAGGTTTTACCTAACCCTTTGTACCTGAACTAGTTAATCCTAGCGTAGGAAGTTGCTAAAGTGTGTGTCGTGCATTATTTTTCTATCTTCCTGTGCATATGTAAAGCCAAGCCAAGGGGGAAATCAAAGCGTGATCGGTCATATTAGCATTAACATATCATTTGTTATTTATTGCATTTATTTTTTGCCACAGATTATTCATAACCAATTAAAACACCAAGCAGGACATATTAGTCATGGCACGCATTTGTTGATGGTTGTTGCTAATGTTTTGGATCTGATTTATGGTTTTGGTTTTGATTTGCAATGGCAATACCGTGCCGTCACGATGTTGACTTTGGCATGTTTGTTATTCCAACAGTGGCAAATATACCGTGATAGCAAACATTCAAATCAAGGAGCAAATATAAACGCTAAAAATTATAACTTTCATATTATATGCTTGCTTATTATTGCTGTTGGTATTGCTTTGGTCAGTTTACATAACTTAAACAATACAATGTTAGAAAACATCGGCTTTATCAGTATGTTTTGCTATGCGGTTTATTGGCTGCCGCAAATTATAAAAAATATCAAAGAGAAAAATGCCACAGGGTTTAGCTTAATTTTTCTAGTATTAAACGTGTTAGCACTGGTTTGTGATGAAATATCTGCATTAAGCTTTGGTTGGCCACTGCCGAGTATTATCAGTCCTATTGTGATTTTAAGCTTACTATTTATTATGGTTGGGCAATACTATTACTACCAACGTCTGAGAATGATTATTGATTAGTACTAAATTGGTGCTATATCAATAATTTTGATATACAAATCAAGAAACTTCAGTATGCTAGGCACTATCAATTGATCTAGCATAAGATAGTTTAAATATGGCTGTTTCTGAATTAGAACGCTATCAAGCAAGTAAAAAAGTCACCATTGTTGGGATGTTTGTTAATACCATTCTGGCGCTATTAAAAATGTTGATTGGTCTAGTCGGTGGCTCGCCTGCATTATTCGCCGATGGCGTGCATTCATTTTCGGATTTATTAAGTGATATTATGGTATTGTTTGCCGCAAAACATGCCAATAAAGGCGCTGATAGCAATCACCCGTATGGACATGAGCGCATTGAGACTTTAGCAACCGTTATCTTATCAATCATTTTAATCCTGGTGGCATTACTCATTACTTATCATGCGTTAGCTAATTGGTTTACGGGAGAATTAGTGATTCCCGATCAATGGACCATTTATGCTGCTATTTTCTCGATTTTAGCCAATGAAGGACTTTTTCGTTATACGATGATCACAGCTAATCGCATTGATTCTGATCTTTTACGTGCTAATGCTTGGCATAGTCGATCAGATATGTGGTCATCTGTTGTCGTACTTATTGGCTTAATTGGTAGTATGCTTGGTTTGATGTGGATGGATGCATTAGCAGCAATTGTCGTATCTATTATGATTGGTAAGATGGGTGTTAAGTGGTGTTATAAAGCACTATCTGAGTTGGTAGATACCGGTGTGGATGATGAATTATTGCATCAAATTGAAGAGATTATTAGAAATGTTGATGGTGTTAAACATCATCACTGCTTACGCACGCGTCAAATGGCAGGACAAGTGGTACTTGATGTGCATATTTTGGTTGATTCGCATATCACGGCATCAGAAGGGCATTATATTGCGGAACATGTTCGCGGTGCTCTGACCTTAGCAATTGACAATATTAAAGATATTACAGTCCATGTCGATGTTGCTGAGCACCCTGAGGAAATTGTTAACCCTCAAGATATGCCGCCAGCGCGTAAAGAGATCTTGCAACAATTAGCAACTTATATTGACGAAAAGCATCAAAACGTTGATTTATGTCAAATTGAGATGTTTGTTTATTACTATCCTAAACGGATTGAGTTATACTTACTGGCGCCGGCTAAGGAGCTGGAAATATTGCAGTTAATTGATGTGGAGCGTTTCCAGATCAATGGTGTTGGATCAACTAATGTGAAGCTGTTTGGTAGTAATTAATAATAGAGATGCGTATATGCACTAAAGTGTGTGCGTAATTGCTTTAGATCAATCGCTATTTTTTATTTATCAGGTTTCTCAATATAATGAGTAAAAAATAAGGATGATGTGGGTATGCATAGCTTGGTATTTGTGTTCTTTTTAGTGTTTTTTGGGGCTTCAGTCTTTGCGACACTAGCACTTTATACACGACAGGCTATCATTGTTGCTTATATTGCTTTGGGTGTTATCGTTGGTCCGCATTGTTTAGGGTTTATTGCTGATACCACAACGGTACATGAGATATCGGATATTGGCATTATGTTTCTGCTGTTCTTATTGGGGCTCAATTTAGAAATCAAAAGCATGATAAAAATGCTCGGTAAGGCGATGTTTGTTTGCATCACCAGTAGTGTGGTGTTTATTGCCGCTACTGTACTGATTTGTCATTTTTTTGGTATTGGCGCACAAGGGTTTATTATTGGGGCTGCATTAATCTTCTCAAGTACGATTATCTCTTTGAAGCTTTTACCAACAACGGCGTTACATCATAAGCGTATTGGTGAGTTAGTGATTGCTATTTTATTAATACAGGATTTAATTGCGATTTTAATGCTCACCTTTATAAGCTTATGGTCATCACAAACCGAAAGCTTCCATTTGTTTTCATTAGTTAAATTAATACTGGCACTACCGGTTTTAGGTGGTGTTGGCTTTTTAGCACAACGTTATTTTCTCTTTAAACTGTTTAGAAAGTTTAGCCGCTTCCAAGAGTATATATTCCTATTATCGATTGGTTGGTGTCTTGGTATGGCGCAGTTAGCGATTGTTTTTGGACTATCCAATGAAATCGGTGCTTTTATTGCAGGTGTCACCGTTGCAAGTTCACCAATTGCTAAATATATTTATGAGAACCTCAAACCACTGCGTGATTTCTTTTTGATATTATTCTTCTTTTCCGTTGGCGCAGGCTTTCAAATTGGAATGTTGCCTTCGGTATGGGGCGTTGTGTTAGCGTTAACTATTTTAATCCTAGTGCTAAAGCCTGTCGTTCACTTTGCCACGCTATGGTTAGTGCGTGAAACGCCAAAAGAGTCTTTTGAGATTGGTATGCGTTTAGGGCAGGGTAGTGAGTTCTCATTGATGTTAATCGCATTAGCAAATACCGCTGGCATTGCCACCGTAAGCTCTGAGATTATCGTCGAAGCGGTGGCTATTTTAAGCTTTATTGTATCGTCTTATATTGTCGTTTTAAGTTACCCAAGTCCGATTGCTGTTTCAGATCGCTTAAGAAGAGATTGATACGGTCATTATTTATTAGCTAAGGAAATAGAAAAATGAGATAAGCTCGGCTATACTCGAAGCTACTCATCTTAATCGTAAGGATACAAAATAACTATGCAACGATTCAATAAAATTGCCCTAATATTACAATTAGATCAAAATAATGCCCAGACCATTGAATATGCCGCATCAATTACAACGACTAATGATGCTAATTTAATCGTCATCTGTGCTCATCGAAGCAAACTCTCTGATTCAGATCAAAAGCATATTGATAATACATTAAAACAACAATTATTGGTTAAGTATGATATGGTTTTTTTGACAGGACATCCTGTGGTTGAAATCACAACCTACTGCCATGCCAATAAAATAGATTTAGCGATATTAGCTGCTGATAACGCTAAAGGAATGAAGCGATTCTTTTTCGGCTCTTTATCTATGTCTTTAATGCGCAAAGCGCCTTGCCCTATATGGGTTACGAGACCCATTCAAGGAAACCACTACAAACGTATTCTTATTTGTGTTGACCCATGTGCTGAGGATGTTAACAAAAAAACCTTAAATACTAAGTTAATAGAAATTGGTACTTCCTTTGCTCGATATGAAATGGCTGAATGTCATATGGTTTGTGCGTGGAATTTGCCCGAAGAAAGCACACTTAAAAGTCCCTTTATTCGTACGCCAGAGCATGTCATTAATCAGCTTAAAATGAATAAAAAAGTCGAAGTAGCAAAAGCATATCAAACGTTACAACAGGAATTTGCAGACAGGTTGACTAATTGCCAAACGCACTTAATTTATGGTGAGCCTGTCAAAGCAATTAGTGAATTTACCGTTGAGCATAAGATTGATCTGGTTATTATGGGGACTCTAGCGCGCAGTGGGCCTCATGGTTTTGTTATGGGTAATACTGCTGAAGCCATAATTAATCAACTTGAGTGCTCTATTATGGCGATAAAACCAGACGGTTTTGTGTCACCTTTAGTTCGTACTAAATAGTTACATCCCCCTCCCAATATTTTCTATAAAGTTTTCGTTGTCTGCTAGTCACTATAATAAGCCAGTCACGCAGATATAAATGACATAAGATATAATCAGAGCAGCACCATATGCTCGCGTTATTAGTTTACCTTTTCTCATAAGAAGTAGGTAAGTTAAAAAAGCAGTCAATAAGCCCATATAAGAGAGATCTCGATAAATGATCGTACGACTTACTGCAGTGGGAGTAATAATCGTTGCAACACCAGTTACAGCAAGTGTGTTAAATATATTAGAACCAATGACATTGCCAATAGCAAGACCGCCTTGGTTTTTGAAAACTGCAGCAACAGAGGCAGCTAGCTCAGGTATTGATGTCCCAATTGCTACAATAATAAGTCCAATAATAAAATCCGACATTCCCAGAAATTTACCCACATTAGTTGCCGCAAACACAAGTAGTTTTGAGCCAATAATAAGCAATAGTAAACTAAAAATAACCCATAAGCCTGATTTTAAGGGGTGGGTGGTATGATGTGTTTTTGCTGTTACTGTGTCATCAGATAGGTGTTTTTTGTTAAATATTTTTATACCAAATAATAACAGTAGAATCATCAAAAGCATGATACCGTCAAATCTCGATAAATATAAATTATAAGTCATCATCGATAAAAAGAGCGTAATGATTAATAAAGTCACTGACTCGTGTAAAAAAGTATTTTCTTCAGGTGCTTTAATTGGTTTAAGCAATAGTACGCATCCTAGAATTAAACCAATGTTAGCAATATTAGAACCAATCGCATTACCAATTGCTAATGTGCTTTGATCATTTAAAGAAGCAACAATGGCAATCACTATTTCAGGACTTGATGTACCAAAACCTAAGATAACCATCCCAATAATCAATGGTGATACCTTGAAATAGTTTGCAATTTCAGCAGCGTGATGCACGAGTCTCTCGGCGCTATAGATAACTACTATCAAACTGATAACGACAGTCAGACTACTTAATAGCATATATTTAGCTCTATCAGTTAGTATTTTTATTATTGATAGTATCTATGATTTATGGAAAATTCATAGAAGAATATAGCCGATTTTGTGTGAACATGTTTTTGATATTTTGACATATGACGTAAAGAAAAAGTATCTTCATATTTATAAATTGGATGTTATCCGTATTTTTTATTTGCATGTTTTACAGATACGGATATAGTAAATTACTAAGCTGATGATTTATACAATATAAAACAAAATGGATTTTACACTTTTCTTACTTTTTGGTTTCCTTTTGGCGCTACCATTGTATATACAACCGAATAAATGGTGGCGATTAATCCAGTCGATATACTGGTTATTGACTTTTTTATGGTCACTAAAAATTATCGAACCTTTTAGCTTTCACAGTATGCACTGGTCAAAGCTTCTTGATATATCATTTAGTTGGCATTGTGATGGATTAAGCAATGTTTTTGTTATGCTCATTAGCGGGATCGGTATTTGCGTTTTTTTATATGCTGCAAATTACATGCAGTCAAATCGTTTTAAAAAAGCTAAATTATTATCACTGTTGCAAATCTTTGCCATCAGTATGTTAGCCATGGTTGTTACTGACGATATGATCGTACTATTTCTTGCTTGGGAGTTGACCACTATAAGCTCCTATCTGTTGATACAGTTTAATACAACAGATGCAAGTGCTAATCAAGCAGCATTCAATGCCATGTTTATTTCAGTGTTAGGTGGACTCGTGATGCTTGCAGGTTTCATTCTCTTGTATCAGAAAACAGGCAATTGGTCACTACAAAATGCCGTTTATCTCAATAATAGAGGCTCGCTGTTAAGTGTCTTTATATTAATCATGCTCGGTGTGGTGACAAAATCAGCTCAATTTCCTTTTCATTTCTGGCTGCCACAAGCAATGAAAGCACCAACACCAGTAAGTGCTTATTTGCATTCAGCAACAATGGTCAATGCAGGTATTTATCTGTTAGCACGCTTTCACCCTTTGTTTAGTTCCTTTGATTATTGGTATCCTGTATTAGCTTTTTTTGGTATGAGCACCATGACTTTAGCGGCAATACTAAGTCTATTTCAAAAAGATTTAAAAGCTATTTTAGCCTATACAACTCTTTTTGCGTTAGGTTCTATGGTTTATCTTTTGGCAAGTCCTAAATGGCAAGCTATTGAAGCATTTATCATTTTTTTGATTTTTCATGGCGTATACAAGGCATCGGCTTTTATGCTAGTTGGTGCCATTGATAAGCGTTATCACACACGTGATATTTATAGTTTAAGAGGCATTGCAAAAAACTGGATATTGGGCGCATTGGTCGCTATTATCTGTTTTTCAGCGATGTCAGGCCTACCACCATTTTTCGGCTTTGTTGTTAAAGAAATGATTTATGAGGCGAAATTAGCTTCAGGCTCAGTATCTTATCTGCTTATGTTTTTAAGTATACTCAGTAGTATGTTGATTGCGGCAACGAGTTTTAAATGCCTATTTTATTTATTCAAAGGGCGCTCAAACGTATACCCAGATAACGCAAATGCAACAGGTATTGGTTATGCCTTGGTGTTGAGTTTGTTTATTGTCGCGCTCAGTGGCTTGGGCTATTATTTAGATCATGTTATAGCCAATGCCATCGACAGTATCGTTGGTAATCGTTTTGCCTTGGAACCCATATATTCACAGATGGCAACGTTATTGACTTTAATGACAGTGGTTGGCGGAATGGTTATTTTTATTTTGGTCAAAGCACTCAAAGATCATCTACCACAACTACGCTTTCATATTAATTTCAATCAATTATTTGAATATCTTTTTGAGCGGTTTCTTTACCTTGGACGCATTATTACTTATTTAACCCAAAGACAACCATTATCACAGCAATTAGTGATCATACTTTCAAGCTTGATCCTGTGGTTGCTTATTGCTTTTTGGGTGATATTCAAACCTTTAAGCACGAGTATCATTGGATCATTTAGTATTGGTATTAATGATACCGTTAGTTTATTGTTAATTGCTATTGTGGTAAGTTTTCTTGTAAGTCGCAAAATAGTGATCAATATGATTGGCTTTGCTTTACTAGGATTTGCAATTAGTGCGTTTTTTGTATTGCAAGGAGCGCCTGATCTAGCAATGACACAATTATTGGTTGAGATATTAAGTACCATTATTTTAGCAATCGCCCTGCGTAAATCGACGTTACCGACACTCAAAACGACAAGTAGAAGCAAAATAATTAATGCTACAATTGCAATTATTTTTGGTGCGATGATTACAGCGATGTTATTGATAGTAACCAATATGCCAATGAATACAAAGCTGAGTGATTTCTTTATCGAGAACAGTTCTATTGCTGCTTATGGGCGCAATGTCGTTAATGTTATTTTGGTTGATTTCAGAGCATTTGATACCTTTGGTGAGGTGATTGTTATTTTAGGCACAGCTTTGGCTGTTTATCCCATTATCACTATGAAATCATTGTGTAAAAAGGAAAAAAATGTGTGATGTCTATTTTACTTAAAACAACGACACGATTGCTTACACAGATTATGTTGCTTCTTTCTGTACTTCTGGTCTTAAGAGGGCATAATTATCCTGGAGGCGGCTTTATTGGTGCTCTTTGTGCCAGTTTGGCGATCACGCTATATGCATTAGCGCATGAGATCAGTGTCGATGGTCTTAGGCATTGGACAAGTAAATTAATGACTTTAGGATTGTTTTTTTTGCTGTTAAGTATTTGTTTGCCACTATTTTTTGGTAAACCCATGCTCACTGGATTATGGTTAACTTGGTCGGTGTTCGGCAGTGAGATTAAATTAGGTTCTCCATTGATCTTTGATTTGGGTGTTTATTTTACAATTACAGGCAGCTTATCATGGTTAATTATTAACTTAGAGGGGAAAGAAATATGATTGTTTTTGCCTGTGGTGTACTGATTAGCATAAGTATCTATTTATTGTTGGACAGAAATATTATTCGGCGTGTATTTGGCATCATTCTTTTAGGTAGCACGATCAATATTATTATTTTGATTTGTGGCAGACTTGGTAATACAATGCCTGCTTTTATTATCGACAAGCAGCATGCTCTGTCAAACCCTTTAACGCAGGCACTTGTTTTAACGGCTATTGTCATTGGTTTTGGCTTGTTAGCATTTTTATGCGCATTAATAAAGTCAATTATGGACAAGCAAGATGATTGAGTATCTTACTTCAAGTGTTATTGTCATTCCGTTATTTGGCGCTTTTATTCATCTTATGATTGCCAAAGCACATACTCGCTTTAGCAATCGATTACAACTTTGCTTAGTATTCTTATGGCTGGTTGTTAGTGTATTGCTACTCTTGCAATTAAAACAGTCAATTTTCATAAGACTAGGTGATTGGGCGCCACCTTTTGGGATTACGATCGTTGTTGATAAACTCAGTAGCTTTATGCTTGCTATATTTGCTGTGGTCGCTTTTTGCATCAACTTTTATAGTTACTCGGATAAAGACATATTAAGTGCTAAACGCCCAATATTTTATGCGGGATTTTGGCTGTTATTATTAGGGATATCCGGTGCGTTGTTGACGCGTGATATCTTCAACCTGTATGTGTGGTTTGAAGTGATTTTAGTTAGTTCCTTGATCTTATTAAGCACTACGCGCCATCCTAAACTTCATGCCCTGTTTAATTATGCGATGATGAATATTGTTGGAACTTTGTTGATGTTATTATCTATTGCTTTGATTTATGGGCTGAATGGGGCGTTAAGCTATGATGAAATTTCTCATTATTTAACACAAGATACATCACGCATACTGCCGATACTTTGTTTGTTTATCTTTTCCCTTGGCGTCAAGGGGGCTCTATTTCCTTTGTATTTTTGGCTACCGAGATCCTATCCAAAAACCAGTGTTAGTTCAACAATGTTATTATCTTCCTTGGTGACAAAGGTAGTTATGATCATTCTATTAAGATTCGTTTGGCTATGGCCAATATTGCAGCACAAATTCTTTTTAAATAGTCTGCTTTGTGTTGCTTTAGCAACCATGTTTTTTGGTGTGATTGGGGCAGCTAGTCAATTTCGATTTAAGGATATCTTAGCCTTTCATATTATTAGTCAAATTGGTTACATTGTATTGGCAATTGTATTACCTTTTCCTATGGCGGTGATTGCTGCAATTTACTTCATTGTGCACAATATACTGGTAAAAACAATTTTGTTCATGATTGCAGGAATTATTCAGCAGCACATTGGCACAGATGACTTCAAGAAGCTAGGAAGTATGCTTAAACATCACAAATGGCTGGCATTTGTTTTTTTCATTGCCGCAATGTCGTTAGCTGGCTTCCCACCACTATCTGGTTTTTGGGCTAAGTTTATTTTGTTGAAAGTTGCGATTATTCACGGTTTTTATATCAGTGCGGCGATTGCCATAATTGTTAGTTTGTTAACGCTGTATTCAATGATCAAAATATGGCGTTATGTTTTTTCACAAACACCAAAATTGCCACAGTCTAAGCCACAAAAAGTCATTCCTTTCTCATTGAGTTTGAATCTGGCTATTTTGCCATTGTTTGTGATCATGCTTATCATTGGACTTTTTCCAGATAGCCTGTTGCAATTGTTAACACCAATCGCCTCGCAACTAACACATATTCAACCGCTTGATCTTTACAGGTAGAGAATGATGATGAGAAATGATACCTTGATGATTATTTTTTTGACATTTATTTGGTGTGGGTTTAGTAATAACTTCATGCCTTTGAATATCTTATTAGGTTTTGTTGTTGCTTTGATATGCCATTTTGTCATTCCAAAGCATGATGACATAAGTTATCAAATTCGCTTATGGGCATTATTATTACTGCTATTTTTTTGTATAAAAGAGCTGTTTAAATCAAGCATTATAGTCGCTTGGGATGTTATCACACCTAAGAAATATCATACGCCTATTATCATAGATATTGATTTAGATTGTCAGCTAGATATTGAGGTTACGCTGTTGGCAAATCTAATTTCATTAACACCAGGGACTTTATCAATTGATATTACTAAGAATAAGCATCAATTGAAGCTTCATGTGATGTTTGGTCAACAGCCTGAAGAGGTAAGAAAGTTTATAAAGCAACAACTGGAACCAAAAGTTATGAAGGTGTTTAGATATGCAGTTACTGATTAATACTTTAAACGCGATCAGTGTAATATTTTTAGCGATAGCTTTTATTCTCGTCTTAGCGACTGTGTTAAAGGATCGTTGTGTTTTTGTTAAGCTCATATGTCTGGAAATGCTAGTTAACCTATTTATAGGCGGTGTTGGTTTGTGGGCTTTGAAAATAGATTTTTATTTGTTGCTTGATATTTGTATTGCTCTGTCCTTAATCATGTTTTTAAGCACTGTCGCTTATTGTCAATTACTTACAAACAAGAGGGTATAATGAATATGTTAGCATTGATTGGCGGCCTAAGTATATTTTTAGGCGCATTATTTATTGTAATTGCAGCCATTGGCTTGTATCGTTTTCAAGACCTTTATTTAAAGATGCATGCTGCAACTAAGGCAGGCACTTTAGGAAGTGGTTTGGTTTTGTTGGGTGTAGCACTCTATGCAAGAGATATGCATATTATCACTGAAGTGATCCTATTAATTTTGTTCATTGGGATTACCAACCCTATTAGCGGACATATAATTGCTAAGACTTACTTATATTTGAATAAGAAGCAGGATACGTGAGAGTTTTTTTCAATATTATGTACTTATATCTATAACTTCAAGCGTCAACCACCCACCGGAAATTAACTGGCTCACTTTTTCATTTTGTGCAACCGTATTTTGTATTATTGATTTGTTACCATAAATAACCACTAATAACTTCCTGGGCTCATGGATAAATTGCTGTTGATAGCTAATACTTTGTTGTGGTAAACCAATTTTTAAATCGCTCAGGTTACCTTCCATGACACCAATGCCAGGTATGACATTATGAATGGCTTTATTACCAGCACCAAATTGTTGTTGGTTGACGGTAGAAAAATAATATTGGCTATTAATCCAATGGGCAACAATTACTGGAGCAGCAATAATCCCAGTCAATATCTCTCCTGTTGGGTCATTTTCTGGCTCATAAGAATGTAGAAAAGTGCGTCTTTCAAGATTAGCATGTTTACTTAATTTTCTTGGACCAATAATAAGCGCATAATTATTGGCAAGACCTGTTTCTGGAATAAGGTCAGCCCAGTCACTTTCTTTGCGTAACATGTCAGCATTTTCTTGATAAATCAGACCTCGTGATTTCTCAATTCTTAATTGTTGAGATGCAGCTTTAGCAACTTCTATTGTTTGGTCACTCGGTTGATCATTTAAAAAGGTAATATTGTCATAGGTGGTAAAATGACAAGCAGCAAAGAATTTTGTGTTATCAGGAATCACAATGCCATTTTCTGCTAATTTTTTACGAACTGCTTTTTTATTTAGCAATTCAACGGCAATAATGGCATTAGGTATACCAGAATTACCGCCGCAAGCACCACAATCTAAAGCAGCAGCATAAGGGTTATTATCGCTAACAGATTGATGGCTACAGATAATGACTTCACTTGCAAAATCATCTGTTAATCCAATGGTTTTTAAGAAACCTAGTGCAGAGTTAGCTGCTACAGCGTCATCAATTTGTGAAACATCATATAATTGATGCGCATATCTTGCTTTAGAGGTGTGAATAAATGTCTTTTTCAACAGTTTAAAAAGCTTGAAAATACCCATTATCTCAAATAAGGCAAAAGGAGAGCTTAAATGATTTTTACTGTCATTAATGGCTTTGTTGGTTAAGTCTTTAGTTGAAATTGCTAAAGACTTATTTCTCCTTTTAACTGCGATAACCTCTGATGGGTCAAGTATTGCAGGTGATTGGTAACGGCTGTTATTACCCTCTTTAAATTTAAAAGCAAAACCAAAAAAACCTGCAAAACCAAAGGTTTGGTGATTTGAAAGTGATTCTATATGGCGTCTTATTCCTTCAGAGCGGGTATCAATACAGAACACCCATTGGGCGCTGGGTGGAGAATCTGTGATTTTCTCATTAATAGTCTTATCTTTGAGCTTTTGTAGTAATTGATTATGTAGATTATATTCATAGGCACTTTGCCAAATGCTTAATATTGGTAATTCCTCATGTGAAGTCATTTCAGTTTGCTTATACACACTTTTATTGCTCTTAAAAATAATCCACTCGTAACTTACCCACATTAACAGAATTGAATCAAGTGAAGTTGTGGTGTTTAGCCAAGGATTATCTGGGCGAGAGCGAACCCATTTTATGAGACTACTCCATCCATATTGCTGAAAAAATATTTCTTTAAAATATGTCGTCAATTGTGACTCAGGTACGCCTATGTCAGTTAACATTTCTTCAATCAGTTCAAATGTATTAACGCTGGCATTAAAAATTTGCCCCAAGGTTTTGTGCTCATTTATAACATATCCCTTCCAGAAACTTTCTAAGCTTTGTTGATTCGTTTTACTAATGTTGTTTTGAGCAAGTCTACCAAAATACTGTAAAAGCCAATGGTTACATTGTTCCTGAACCCAAGTAAGCGGTTGATAATAGTTAAATGATTCAACCTGTTGAGCATATAATCTAAGGTTGATATTGTTTTCTGCTATTTCGTTAAATAAGCTTTGTTTCAGCTGCTCATCTTCGATGGTTTTATGCAAACCGTGAAATTTTAATGATTTGTTAAGATTAGCATCATTAATTTCACCTGATGCATACTTTTCAAGATAAAAATTGTGTGGCATAGTTGCTGAGCGGTCATTGATTTGTTTTATCACAGTGGCAAATGGTTTATCTGTCATATCCCATAAAGGATTTACTGTAATAAACGCCTGTAGTGGCCAATAGGTAGAAACGTATTTAGATGCCTCAAAAATTGCGTTTTTAATCGTATTTTGCATAGTTAATTGCCTTAAATATTACTGAATATTGAGAGGATAAAGTTCGGGAAAAATCCACTAAACACATTTAATAAAATAACGGTCCAACATAGTATGTGTGTGATGAGTTTTGGTTGTGGACTATGATTTGTTACCGCATTGCGATCAAATATATACAGCTGTAAACAATGCAATATACTGATACTCAGTAGAATAACACCTAGAGCGAAGATAAATCCTAACATTGGATTCATAATAATTAACCCGTTTAATATGTATATTTCAGTAATAAAAGTTGCTGTTCCTGGGACGCCAAGCATGAGTATGAGTAATATCCCTATATATAATTTATGCCAACTTAGTTTGTTTAAGTTAGCCTTAACCGATTTACGGTGTGACGCCATTTTAGCTAAAGCAAAAGTCATTAACATTAAAGGCAATATATTTATCAAATGGTATAATGCAACTTTTTGTATAGCAATACTATCAGTAAAAAGGGCTAAGCCAATAAATGTCAATTCAAATATACCTAGCCAGTAAAAAATACAAGGCAATGTGTTTGCTCTGTTTGCCGAAATCGATGTAAGTATTAAAATTAACGCGAATACGCCAGTGACCATCAGATTAACAATCTGTGTTTGATTTTGACCTGTTGATGAAAAAAATAACCCTGAAGCAAATATTAACACACTAATAATAAGTATTGCATGTGCGTAACTTGTGTTATTAGTTGATAGCTTGCGTCTGGTAAAATAATCCCCAAGTCGGCGAATAATCTGTAATACTGACCCTCTATATAGTTCTTCAATGTAAAGTTTGCGCATAAATAATTGTTCTATCAGCTGATTGTTGCTTGTAGGTGATTTGATGGATGGAATAAACCAACTTGAAATTTGTAGGCATACTGCTATAAATACTACATTCACTTGAAATATTTGAAAATAACTATTTGAACTTTCAAGGTTAGGAATTAGAAAGTTCAAAGAACTAATGATTATTGTATAAATTATTAGTGTGATAAGCACAAAGCCAGATGATAAAAAAATGGATCTAGCCGAGTGTTTGGCACTGAATATTTTATAGTTGAGTTGTAACAGCGTGATAAATATAAAACCCCAAATAACAAATGGAAAGTCAATCGTAAATAGTTTTAGAATACTATAGGCAACATATAGATATACTGTCGATAAAATGATGCTTACTATTGGTCTGCATGAGGTGTTTTCCTTCTCAGGTTCTTCGCTCAATTTGAGTGTACTGCCTGCATTTAGAAATAAACTGGCTTTAAAAAAGCCGTGAGCAATTAAATGATAGACTGCTGATAAAAATGCACCTGTTCCACATTGTAAAATCATATAGCCCATTTGAGACATGGTCGAATATGCTAGTTTTTTCTTAGTATCGTATTGGGAAAATGCAAACAAACTTCCTAAAATTGCCGTAATTAATCCGATAGTGAAAACAAATAGTAATAAGCTAGTATTTTCAAGATACATTGGCGCTAGACATGCAAGTAGATATCCACCTGCATTAATGACTCCTGCATGCATTAAAGCAGAAACCGGTGTTGGTGCTTCCATTGTATCGGGCAACCAAATATGAAATGGGAATTGTGCAGACTTGGTCATAATTGCAATAAAAACTAAGAATCCGATAAGTGCATTATTGCTTTGGTTCAATATGACATCAAAACTAGATGTACCGTAAAGTTGGTAGCACAATACAACAGCAGTTAAAAAAGACAGATCACCAACACGATTAATAACGAATTTTTTCTTGGCTGAGCGGTTTGCGAAGACATCGTAATGGTAATGGTTTAGGGTAATGTAAAGCGACAGTCCAATAAACTGCCAGCCGATAAAAGCGGTGAATAAGTTATTAGCAAGCACAAGAATACTGACACTGAGGGTAATTAATCCAAGTTGACCTAAAAATCGTGCTCTGGTTAAATCACTTTCAAGATAACGCACAGCATATTGATAGATGATCAAGCTAATTAAAGTGACGACAGAAAGCATTAAAGCAGCTAAAGTGTCTAGTTTGAATGAGATTTCTAGTTGTAGCGATGCATATTTAAGAACATTAATTGTTGTTGCGCCGAGCGATATTACTGGGCTAATGAGTAAAAAAAGTGAAATAATAAATACAGCTAGTAAAATGAGCCTACTAAGTGAAAAAAATTTTTTTTGATCACCTTTGGCACTAAAGCTCAAAATGCTTGACACTGCGATAAGAGTTAATAATAAGATATTCATATTTTTAGACCTGTTTTTTTAGAAAATTTAGTTGCTTGAACATACTTGAGAGCAGTTAATATATCTTTAGGTCACAAAGAGAGAACCAATAATAAGGAGCAAGCTGTTAGCGTATTTTGTTATAATTAGAGTTAAATTGATTGCTCTGGAGTCTGAAATGATACTATTATTCACAAGATCGCCTATTGTTAAATTTAAGTAGGATTATAAAACACAATATTCATTTGTAAAATTCTAAATTTTTATGTAAAACATAATAAAAAAATGATGGTTAATTATGAAGATATCAGTTCACCAATTAGTAGTATTCAAAAAAATCGTTGAAAAATCAGGTATTACTGCTGCAGCAAAAGCACTCCATATGACTCAACCAGCGGTATCAAATATTTTGAAAGCACTTGAAAATTATTATGGTTGTAAGTTAATTGAGTTAATTGGTAAGAAAGTGTTCATAACACCTTCTGGTCAAAAACTTTATGATTCTGCAACACAAATACAAGAAACATTAGTCAATACAGAAACTGAAATTAAAAATATTAATGGGCAAATCAGTGGCAAACTAAAAGTCTCTGCCGTATCGACAGCAAAGTACTTCATCCCTAGATTGTTAGGTGCGTTCAAAAAAAATCACACTGAAAATTTTGACATTGAACTCAAAGTTTGTAATCGAAAGGAAATAATAGAAAGACTCAATGAAAATTTAGATGACTTTGTTATCATGAGTCAACCTCCTAAAGACAAGGGATTGTTAATCAAGGATTTTTTTGAAGATCAATTGGTTGTTGCTGTGTCGTCTAAAAGTGATTTGTTAAAGAAACAAAATTGGTGCTTGGATGAGTTAGCGAGTCAGAACTGGGTGATACGTGAAGAAGGTTCAGGTACAAGAATAGTAATGCAAAAGTTATTTGATGAAAATGAGATAAAACCGAATATTGTTATGGAAGTGGGGAATAATGAATCTATTAAGCAAATCATTATGGCTGATATGGGTATTTCCATTGTTTCTATGCAAAGTATAGAGTTTGAATTAGACCTGGGGTTGATTGAAACTTTATCTGTTAAAGGGTTCCCATTATTTCACGAATGGTATTGGGTAGCACATAAGCCTAAAGTTCAATCGTTACTGATGACAGAATTTCTAGCATTTGCTCACACACATTCTAATGATGCCCATTACTACAATTGGCAAAAATAAATTGCGAATCCAATACCAAGGGCAGAAAATAATTGAAGTTACGCACTTTTATTAGTTCAAATGAAATAACTTATTATCTAGTGACAACCTGATTCTTTACTATTAACCGTTACAGCACATCCTTTGCCACAGCCTTGGTTTAATTCTAATTCAAAGCGGAATTTTTGTGAAGAATATTTCATCGCAAGTACCAATAGAATCATATAAATAATAACTCCGATAATCCAACTCAGTGCATGAAGTGGCGTAGTTGCAAGTTGTGCTAATTGATAGACGATAACCGCTGCAACATAGGCAATTGAGGTGCTCCAAAGTACCGACATCCATGCCCAACCACGTGTTGCCTCACGTGCCATTGCACCAATGACAGAGGCGCAAGGAACATATAAAAGGACAAACAACATATACGCAAATGCTGCAGCTAATGAACCAAAAGCAACAACCATTGAGCCCATGGCAGTTTTATCCATATTGGCATCCGCCTCATTCGCAGCAAATGGGTTGATAAATGCGCTTAAGCTCATGTTTTTAAAGCCATCAACAGTATCATGCCAAGAAGCGGCAATTCCACCCCAAAAATCAAATTTCTCACTCGCAGCATCGGCTAAACTTTGTGGCTTTTCTTGTGTGTAAAGTGTATTTAAAGTCCCAACAACAACTTCTTTTGCTAATGTGCCAGTTAAAAGACCAACGGTTGCCTGCCAGTTGTCTTCAGTCACCCCCATTGGTTTCAATACTGGGGTAATCGTGCGCCCAGTTTGCGCCAGAATTGAATCCGGTGAGCCACCGGCAACGACAGTTCCATTGGTTTGGATACTATTTAAAGTCCCAACTAAAACACAAATTGGGACAATGACTTTACCTGCTCTAAAAATAAAGCGCTTTAAACGGCTCCAACTATTTAAGCCAATGGTTTTAAAGTTAGGTAAATGATAAACGGGTAACTCCATCACAAATGGCGCGCTTTTACCGGTCAATAATGCAAACTTAACGACATATCCGGTAATAATAGCACCTAAAATACCCGCAATATATAAACTAAACACGATCAGCGCACTATTTTGTGGAAAAAAGGCAGCAGCAAATACAGCAAAGATTGCTAAGCGCGCACCACAAGACATAAAAGGTGCCATCATGATCGTCATTAAGCGATCGCGACGAGTTTCCAATGTTCTTGTTGCCATGACCGATGGAACATTACAACCAAAGCCAACAATCAAGGGCACAAAGGCTTTGCCAGGCAGTCCAATCGCCTGCATAAAACGATCCATAACATAAGCAGCACGTGCCATATAGCCTGAGTCTTCCAAAAATGATAAGAATAAAAACATGCAGCCAATTTGTGGAATAAAGGTCAAAACGGTATTAATGCCTAAGCCAACACCTTGGGCAATCACAGCGACAAGCCATAGTGGCAAACCAAGATAAACGCCTAAATGTGTCATTCCTTCAACAAATATGACACTTGATGTGTTGTCAAACAAGGGTTGCAGCGCACCACCAATGGTGATTGAGAATTCAAACATTAGATACATGACAAATAAAAATACTGGTATGCCTAAGTACTTATTCATGCATACTTTATCAATCATTTCAGTTGTTTTATGCTGTGAAACTTGGCTTTTTTGTGTGCTTTTATTAACGATGTCAGCGATGGCTTGGTAACGTGCACTTGATAAGGTGATATCTGCAGTATGATCAAGATTTAGTTCGTTTTTTAATGCTTGTAAGCGGTTAAAATCAGTGGATGACAGCAATTGTTTAAGTAGATAATTATCTTCGGCAATTGAGCTGCTTAGCCATAAACTAGGATAACTATACTTAGCTTCAGTAATTTGGTTGGCAAGCTTATTAATTGCTTCAGGGTAGTAATGACTTAGATCATAACTTGAGGTGCTTTGAGGTTTGAATAATGCAGTTTTTAACTGACTGATGCCGACCTTTTTGCGTCCAATGACGGGGATAACGGTGCATCCCAAAGTTTGTTCAAGCTTATGATAATCAATAACAATACCTTTTTTGCTAGCAACATCGATCATGTTAATGACGAGAATCAACGGGATACCCGTTTCCATTAATTGTGTGGTTAGATATAAATTGCGCTCAAGATTTGAAGCATCAATGACATTGATAATTGCGTCAGGCTTATCCTCAACGATAAAGCGTGCGGCAATTTGCTCGTCAATAGATGACTCATCACTGGCGGTTAAGGTATAGATGCCCGGTAAATCAACAATTTCTAAGCGCTGATTATTGAAATCAACCTTGCCAACTTTTTTATCAACGGTCACGCCACTCCAGTTGCCAACTTTTTGTTTAAGACCCGTTAATGCATTAAAAAGTGTTGTTTTACCACAATTCGGATTCCCAATAATTGCATATTTCATAAGGCTTGTACCTGCATGTAAAGGATTTCTGATTTACGTAATGACACAGAGAAGTTTTTAATCGAAATGTGATAAGGGTTACCAAACAGTGCTTTCTTAGCGATATAAAAAGTCTCACCAGGAATAAAGCCTAATGACAAAAGCTTCTGCATGTAATTGCGTGGACAATTATCGTTAAACCCAAGGATTTTATAAGTTTGTTTTGTTTTGATATTCATAAGAGTAGGTATATCAATCAACGGATGCCTGATTATAAACAGGCGTTTTCTTTAAGTCAATGTAATTGAGAAGAGTTATCATTTTTGTTTGGCGATTTCAGCGACTCGTTTACCTAAGGCTTTTGCTAAGATAATCTCATCTTGCGACAATGGTTGATCAGAATTGATGCCATTGTAATGGCTTAAGCCATAAGGCGTGCCACCGGTTTGTGTGTTTTGTAGCGAGGGTTCACTGTAGGGGATACCAACGATTATCGCGCCATGGTGTAAAAGTGGTAGCATCATCGAAAGTAGAGTGGTTTCCTGACCGCCATGCAAGCTCGCTGTGGAGGTGAAAACAGCGGCTGGTTTGTTGATTAATGCGCCTTTAAACCATAAGTCACTGGTCGTATCGATAAAGTATTTAAGCGGTGCTGCCATATTACCAAAGCGGGTTGGGCTGCCCATGATAATACCTGAGCAGTTTACAAGATCTTCTTTAGTAACATATATGGCACCACTATCGGGAATGTCACTTTCGGTTTTTTCGCAATTGGCTGAGATATTTGGTACGGTTCTAACGATGGCTTCTAAGCCGCCAAGTTCGACGCCTTGCGCAATTTTCTCTGCCATTGCTTTTGTTGAACCGCCTTGACTATAATAAAGTATCAAGATGTTTTGCATAAAAAGGATCCTTATGACTAAGTTAACACAAAACTATAGTAAGCGATTTAGCCGTTTCTGGGTATCGGTGTTTAGGGAATATTTGCAACAAAACTGTTTAACGAAAGCATCAAGCTTAGCGTTGACTAGTCTTTTTGCTTTAGTGCCACTTCTTATGGTGTCAATCTCAATCTTAAGCATGTTGCCTGCATTTAAAAGTATCCAAGGTGAGTTTCAACAGTTTATTTTGCACAATATGCTGCCAAGTTCAGGCGAAGCTGTAAATGAGTATTTAAAGCTCTTTATGAAGAATCGTGCAGGATTACCGATTACGGCGGTTGTTGTACTTTTTTTCATTAGCATTATGATGATGCGCGCGCTTGAGAAAGTGCTCAATGATATCTGGCAGGTCAAAAAAGAGCGACCCTTATCACAGGCTTTTTTATTATATTGGGCGGTATTAAGCTTGGGACCTTTGCTCGTTGGGGCAAGCTTAGGCTTGAGCTCTTATTTATTATCATGGCATTGGTTGAATGAGGGTTTTAGTCAATTGATAAGCTTCTTACAGATTTTACCTTTTATTTTTAACCTTATTGCTTTTACGTTTATTTACCAAGTCGTGCCATATACACGTGTCAAATTCAAGCATGCGCTATTGGGTGGCTTAATGATGGCAATCGTGTTTGATTTAGCAAAAAAAGTGTTTGCATGGTATGCGCTAAACTTACCAACCTATGAAATGCTTTATGGTACATTAGCGATTATTCCATTGTTTATTTTGTGGATTGCAATTTCATGGCAGCTGTTTTTATTAGGTGCTATCGTCGTGCGGATGTTAAGTGTGCCACCGGCGTTACGCGTGACGCAAAAAACACCACAATTTAGCTTAGCGATTGATGTGTTGCGTCTTTTGTATATCAAACAAAAAAGCAAATGTGCGGTTGATAAAGAGATGTGCGCTAAACATTTGCCGCATGCTGACTTGAAAGTGTTGGATTCGCTTCTTGTCACATTAGTAAAGCATCAATATGTTAGCATTACTCAAGAACAAAAATACGTTTTAAGTTGTGATTTATCACAAGAAAGGCTAAATGATTTTTATCAAAATATGCATTGTTTTTTGTCACTTCAAGATGATCGCAATCAGGCGTTAAATAGCTTAAGAAAAACCATTTATCAGCAAATGGATGAACCTTTGATTGATTTTATTTTGAATGAGCACTGACATCCAACGGCAAAGTGATTACACTGTATCAATTGATAGTAAGGAATAAAAAAACTCATGGCAAAAACTTTTCTTTTTTATGATTTGGAAACAACAGGCATTAATAAATGTTTTGATCAAATCATTCAATTTGCAGCAGTGCGCACAGATGAGGCGCTAAATGAAATTGAGCGTTATGAGTTTTTAATCAAATTAAACCCCGATACGATCCCAAACCCTGAGGCATCAATTACCCATCATATCTCGATTGAACAAGCCAATACGGGGTTGTTTGAATATGAAGCGATTAAAAAAATTTATGCCTTGTTCAACACGCCTGAAACAGTGAGCTTAGGCTATAATACGTTAAGTTTTGATGATGAGTTTTTGCGCTTTGCTTTTTTTAAGAACTTGTTTCCAGCGTATGATCATCAGTATAAAAATAATTGCTCACGCATGGATTTATATCCAATGGTTGCTTCCTTTTATTTATTTGCCAATGACGTACTTAGTTGGCCTATTAATGATGAGAATAAGGTGTCATTGAAGTTGGAAGATATCAATGCGCAAAATGGTCTTCATAGTGAAGGGCGCGCGCACGATGCATTAACCGATGTGCTTGTGACTTTAGCCTTAGCGCGTAAATTAAAGTCACATCAACCTAAGATGTGGGATTATTTAACTGCACGCTTTAATAAAACTGAAGATCAAAAGGTTTTGTCGCAATTGGATATTGGTCTACAGATTAATGGTGAGGATTATCAGCAAGCTTTAATGATTTCAGGGCGCTTTGGCTACAATGAGCGATTTATGTTACCAGTGCTTAATTTAGGGCAGCATTGGCATTATAAGAACCAATGGTGCTTTTTACGTCTTGATTATGCTGAACTAACGGAAGTGAGTATTGATAATTTATCAGAGCATTTCTTAACGGTGAATAAAAAATGGGGCGATTTGCCGATAGTGTTACCTGCGAAAAAGCGCTTTTTAGCGCATTTATCAGCAGAGCGTATCGCATTGATTAAACGCAATAAAGCGTTCTTAATGCAAAACCCAAGCTTATTTATAGACATTAAAGAATCAGCGTTGGACTTTAAATATCCAGAGGTTGAAAACATTGATGTTGATGCCTCACTTTATACGGCAGGATTTATGAATTATGCTGAGCAGGCATTGTGTGAGCATTTTCACCAAAAAGGCGTTGTTGACAAAGTTAAGTTAATGCGTGAGATGAATCGTGGTCTGTATGAGCGTGCATTGCGTGTTATCGGTAGAATGGAACCAGATATATTGACAACTGAGATGCAGGGTGAGTTTCAGGCGTATTTGGAGAAAATTGCCAGCTTTGAAACTGAAAATATGCCGGTTGACTTTAAAGGCGGGCGCAAAGTCTCAATCCCTGAAGTTTATGAACGTATTCAAAAACTGCGTGAAAGTGAGCTTACTGAAGAGCAATTATACTTACTTGATGAGTTAGAGGCATATTTGTCATTATAAAAAACAATAATGTAGGGGCGTATTGCATACGCCCTATACATGTAGATACCCACTTTGATAAGGTAATAACAATGTTGCAATTAGATACCAGTGGCTGGCTAAATAAAGCCAAGATGATAAAGTCCCCCAATTATAATGCACGCCCAGATGATATGGACATTGATTTATTGGTGATTCACTGTATTTCATTACCAGAAGGGCAATATGATAACCATTATGTTGAATCACTTTTTTTAAATGATTTGGATTGCAACTTAGATCCAAGCTTTAAAGATCTTAGAAACCTTAAAGTCTCAAGTCATTTTTATATCACAAGGTACGGTGAGATTATCCAGTTCGTGGCAACTGAAGATCGCGCGTGGCATGCCGGAGCGAGTACTTATAAAGGTAAAAGTAATTGCAATGACTTCTCGATCGGTATTGAGCTGCAAGGTACTGATAAGACAGTTTTTACTAAAGGGCAATACATAAGCTTAATTGAGCTTACAAAAGCAATTATTAAAAGATACCCTGCAATTAAAGGTAATATTGTTGGTCATAGTGATATTGCGCCAACGCGCAAAACAGATCCAGGTAGTGGGTTTGATTGGGTGCATTTTCGGGAATATATCTAATGGCTGATTGTTTCCTTTGTAAAGCGCTTCAGGTAGAATCTCATCCCATGATGGAAGGCTAAGACCTAATAACAATGAAAAAATCATTCTACAACATTCCTGCCACACGGCTTTTGCCAAGTAAGTGGGATATTTTCTCTTTATTTTTTGTACTTTCAATGGTGTTTGTTGTTGCTTGGGTATGTAGCTCGCTAGGTGGAAATGTTGATTACCGCAATCTTACTAGCGTGACACAATATGAGCATATCTCCATGGATCTGTGGAATCTGCCAAGATACGCAGCTGACACTACGGTGCGCATGTTTATCGCATTGTTTTGCTCATTTATTTTTAGCTTTGTTATCGGTGCATGGGCGGCTAAAAGCAAGCGTGCTGAGAGCGTGATTATTCCAATTATTGATATTTTTCAATCAATTCCTATTTTGGGCTTTTTAGCCATTACCATCACTGGATTTTTAGCTATTTTTCCGTATTCGTTATGGGGGGCGCAATTGGCAGTAATCTTTGGACTTTTTACCGCTCAAGCTTGGAATATGATGTTAAGCTTTTATCAATCACTTAAAACCATTCCTAAAGAGTTGCGTGAAGCGGCTGATATGTATCAATTATCAGGCTGGCAGCGTTTTTGGAAGCTTGAAGTGCCTTTTTCAATGCCTGGACTTATCTGGAATACGATGATGTCGATGTCAGCGAGTTGGTTTATGATTGTGGCATCGGAAAGTATTGTCGTTAATTTCTCAGCGACAACGTCAGCTGCAATTAACTTACCAGGAATCGGTACTTTTATCGATCAGGCAAATAATGAAAGGAATTTCACGGCAGTGATAGCCGCTATTGTTGTCATGCTGATTGTGATTGTGCTTTATGATCAACTGATCTTTCGTCCGATTGTTAAATGGTCTGAGAAGTTTGTCGTTAGTGATATGCAGCAAGAAACAGGGTCCAATTCATGGTTTTTAACGTTATTACAACGCTCAACAATCCTGCAAAGTTTTAGTCATTTTATGGCAGTACAAGCTAATCGTCTGGTTAATATTTCCTATCTTAAAAAAGACTTAAGTAAAAACTATAATCAAGTCAATCATCAAAAGAATGAGCGTGAAAACTCGCGATTACAAGCGGCCATTTGGCAGCTGTGTGTGGCATTAAGTGTTGCTTTGTTTTTGTATCTATCTTGGCAGTTTATCTATGGTAACAAGCAAGATCCAATCACCTTTGCTGAGACTGCCAAAGTCTTTGGTTATGGTGCATTAACCGCATTGAGAGTTTTCGTACTTATTATATTAGCTTCCATTATTTGGGTGCCAATCGGTATTTGGATTGGCTTAAGGCCAAAGGTTGCTGAGAAAGTACAGCCTTATGCGCAGATTTTTGCCGCCTTCCCTGTGAATGTGCTATATGGGTTATTTGGAACAGTTGTTATTGCGTTTAATTTGAATTTTAATATCTGGTGTGTCTTGCTTATGGCATTAGGTACGCAATGGTATATCTTATTTAACGTGATTGCCGGTGCCTCAGCCATCCCTTATGAGTTAAAAATGGCAGCTAAAAATATGCAGTTAAAAGGTATGGTTAAATGGTTTAAGTTTTTATTTCCTGCTGTGATGCCATTTTATGTCACAGGCGCGATTACTGCCTCAGGTGGTGCTTGGAACGCGAGTATTGTTTGTGAGTATATCAACTGGGGTAAAGACTCAGTGATTATGGCCTCAGGTATTGGTGCTTATATTTCTGAGCAGTATAATGCACCAGGAGACCACACTGCCAATATTGCGTTAGGTGTGGTTGTGATGTGTATTTTGGTGGTTCTGACCAATAAGCTCTTTTGGCGTAGATTATATAACTATGCTGAGAAGCGCTTTAGCATGAATATGTAAATATAGAAGCATAAATGTAAACTTTTAAAAAACCGTGATGCACGAGATTTAAAATTTTCTAAGGAATCAAATCTATGGCAAAAAAAACAAAGAGACAACGCAAGGCTGAAGTAATTAAAGAGCAGTCTATGACGCCAAAACAAAAGTTAAATAAGGCAAAAACCTTAATTGAGTCGGGCTGCTATAGTGCCGCAGTGGCATTGATTTCTAATTTAGAACGTAGTTCTCCAGATCGTGATGTATTCGTTGACACATTGATAAAAGGGTATGATGGACTGATTTGTCAACAACTTGAAGCAAATGAGTTTGATAAAGCCTATGCTGCTTACAAAAAACGTGCCAAGTATAGTGAGGATGGAATATCTCCTGCTATAACATTAACGCTACTGGCAAAGTGTCAGCTTATTGATGAAGCAATAGCGTATTATCGTGAGCACCACATGCAGTTTTCTGTGCATAAAAAACAGGATTTTGATGCCATAAGTACTCTAATACCCTATGTTTTTTTGCAAAAGCGGCTTAGTAAGAAAAAGGACGGTGAGACCTACCTCTTCCGTGAAACCATGATTGCAGAAAACCAACTCAAGCATGCATTGCACCAGAAAATAAATGAAAATGTGCCACAAAGCAACATATCGGCTCTCGGGGTGTACCGTGATTTACGTTTGGTTGTTAAAGGGATTCAGGATTATACGCTTGCAAATATTCATTGTTTTGAAAGAGTCAAGGAGGGCAGCCCTTTTAAAGAACTTGCGATGGTTTTGTATATTGGTCTATTGCCAAAGTTCATGCATATTGAATATCTGTCTTGTTTAAGCAAAACGGGCGTATCGCTTTATTGTAAACTTAATAACTTAACCTCAGAAGCAACAAAAGCTTTAACACAGCTTATTGATAGTGATTTAAGCACTAATAGCCACCTGCAGCGCTATTTGCAAAACAATATAGACTCATTTTCAAAAGAACAGCTTCATCAAATGTTATTGAAAACTTTTAATTGCAATCAACAAAGTAAGTTCAACATGTATTGTGTTAAGTATGGTGAGTTAAATGAACTTGATACGTCAAAAAATCAAGCGCTTGAGAGCTTAAAGGTAGCAAAGAAGTCACGTGATTTTGACGATGTTTATGATTGTTTAGAAATGTATGAAGATTTGGCAAGTGAGCTTGCTCAAAAAGATACCCAAACTGCTAAACGCCATGCAAGCTTAATTTATTATTATCTTTCTGAAGAGTTTAAAGACTTCTTGGATCAAGAGGAAAAAGATGAATACTACGAAGATGCATTATTATGTGATGAGTATAACCTGATGGCGCGGTCACAATGGGTAAGCAGTCAAATTGATGCGAAAGGCTATACTGACAAAAAAGTTCAATTAATGATCGCTAAAGCCCATAATAAACACCCAGATGACCTCACGATGCTGGAAAATCACTTGCAGAGTTTACATTTTCAGAATAAAAACGTACAGGCACTTAACCTCGTTTCTCAAAAGTTCAAATACCCTATAATGAAGATCAAATCTAGTGTGCTTAAGTGTATGTTATTTAGCCTTGTTGAGCAACTCAAGCTAGCACGTCTAACACCGGAGGATATCGATGAGCACATTTCAGTCATTTACCACTACCTTGATGAGAATGATCAGGATTTTTTCAATATCCTTAAGCAGGCTGCGTCTTGCTTGCTCAATCAAGAAAGCAGAACTTCAAATTACTCGCTATTGAAATTTAGTCTAGGGAAAAATAAGACAAAAACAAACGTTGACTCAAAATGGCAGGATTACTTTGAAACAGCTGATCATTTTTATTGCTTTGTCATATTGGCAGCTTTACTTGGTTATAGTAGTTTTAATGATTATCCGAAAGAGCTCTCAGCGATGGCAAAGCAAAAGCATGCTGAGTATTTATCTACTATGCCACAAGCAGTCCGCCAAACACTTCATAGGTTGGGTGGTATTTTAGATCTTCTTAAATACCAAAAACTGTTGTTTCCTGCATTTGTTAACTTAGTCAACAGTGATAAAATGAGTGATGATACTCGCCTTGAATTATGCTTTGTGTTAGAGGATATGCATTTGTTGTCTTATCTGACCAAAAGCAACAAAAATAAATTATTATCAGGGCGCAGCAAACTCTTTATAGCAGCGCAATGTTATTATTCTGCGCTCGAAAGTAATGATAAAAATAAAGACCCATTTTCCTATTTAACCACGGGAGATACTTTAAATGCACATCTTCAGGATTTACCTGAAGATCATGCATTAAGTAGTCGCATAACGAAATTATTGATGCGTTATGCAAAGAAACTAGAGAATTTTTTACCGGAACTGGATTATTAATCGAAGGAATACATGATGAACCCTTATTTAATTTTAAATGTGACACCAGAGGATACAGATGAGCAGATTAAGTCTTCCTATCAAACACTTATTAAGCAGTATTCTCCTGAAAAATTTCCTGAAATTTACCAGAAGCTTCAAGAAGCCTACGAGAAAATAAAAGATGTAAATGTTCGTGTTTATTATGAGTATTTCTCAGTAGATATGGTAGATAAACATGATCTTTGTACGCAACTAATATCAAACAATGTATTTGATATTACTAATAGGGAGCAGCATCTTCTTGAGTATTTTAATATAGGGCAGTCATATGGCGACTAAAAATGATTTGTTAAATGAATTTAGCGCTTTCATAGAAAAAAATGATGCTTTGTTAGATCAATGTAATGCTTCTTTACCACCTGGGTTATATGATCTGTTTGTGCTGATGGCTGAAGTTAAAAATGAGACAAAACGATCGGCTAAACAAATGCAGCAAGTACAAGCTGTTTATGATCAGACCATTGGAATGTTAGAAACGCAGATAAATACGCAAGAAAATTCGCAAGCACAGCTAAAGCAATATCTAGATCTTGAACATGAAAGGCAGGCTAAGTTAAGCGTTTTAAACATAGTGAGCTATCGTGATAGGCTATTGCGCAATTTTGAAGTCGCGCAAATGTTGCAAACACAGCTGAGACAAACTTATTTTAACAAAGAGTCAAAGCGTTTAGTCAATAATCTGATAACTGGTTTGGAGATGGCTTTGATGCAGGTGGATCAAGATTTGAAAACCTATGGCGTGAAAAAAACAGAAGCTATTGGTGAAGTATTTGACCCTAAATATATGAAAATACATGCACTTGAAAAACATGAAAATAAAGAAAACATGGTAGTCCTAAGTGAATTGATTGCAGGCTATCGTGATCAATCGGGTAAATTAATTCGCTATGCAGAAGTTATTGTCAATAAATTATAAGTTAATCTAAGGAGAAAAAGGTTATGAAAGAAACGATTATAGGCATAGATTTAGGAACTACTAACTCTGAGGTAGGCGTATTGATCAATGGTCAGACTACACTATTTAGTGATGAGCAAGGGAATCAAGTCATTCCATCTGTAGTGCACTTTACTGAGGATAAAAAAACATTGGTAGGTCATGCGGCCAAAAACATGTCTGGGCTTTACCCTGAGCAAACCATACATTCAATTAAGCGCAAAATGGGTTCTGATGAAAGTATTGTTATTTTGGGTGAGAGTTATACACCAACAGAAATCTCTGCGATGATTCTAAAAGAACTAAAAAAAATAGCAGAAAATAAGCTAGGCTATGCCGTGAACAAAGCCGTTATTACAGTACCGGCTTATTTCAATGATGTTCAACGCCAAGCTACAAAACAGGCAGGTGATATTGCAGGTTTGGAAGTAGTGCGTATTATTAATGAACCAACTGCTGCGTCAATAGCCTATGAAGGGGATCACAAAGTCGCTCAAACTATGCTTGTGTATGATTTAGGAGGTGGCACCTTTGATGTCTCAGTTATTGAAGTTAAAGATGGGTTAATTGAAGTTATTTCAAGCACGGGAAACAATCACCTTGGTGGAGATGATTTTGATGCTTGCTTATTAGAGATTCTAAAAAATAAGATTCAAGAACGATATGAGATTGATGTTGAAGGTGATTCTAAGGCAATGCGTCGACTAAAAATGGCAGCAGAGAATGCTAAAATTGCTTTATCTGAGGATGCTTTTACACATATACGGGAAGACTATTTTGCTGAAGATAGCGAAGGTAACGCGGTTCATCTTGATATCGAAATTTCTCAAGGTGAATATGAGGATCAGATAGAGCACTTAGTAGATAAAACTCTGAAAAGTGTGCATCAAGCTTTGAATGAAGCCAATATAACGACTTCAGATATTCACAATGTACTTTTAGTAGGAGGTAGCACCAGAACACCGATGATACGCCAGTCTTTAAAGGCGTTATTTGAGAGAGCACCTAGAATTGATTTACATCCTGATTTGTGTGTTGCCATGGGCGCTTCAATTCAGGCGGGTGTTATAGCTGGTGAGAAACAAACTCGCACGTTAATCGATATTTCGCCATATGCTTTCGGCACAACCACTTTAGACGGGAATTTGGAAGAGTCCTATCATATTCTCATTGAAAAAAATTCACCTTTACCTGCCCATAAAAGTGAGGTTTATTATAAGCTTCATCAAAAGCAAGAGAAAGTGAAAATGGATGTTTATCAAGGCGACAATAGTGACTATAAGAAAAACAAACACTTAGGTGATTTTTGGCTGGAGTTTAGTAAGAACCATGACAATATGGAAATTATTTGTGACTTTAAATTAGATTTAAACGGTATCTTAACGGTGAGCGCAACAGAAAAATCAACAGGTAAAACATCTTCTATTACCGTGGATTATGCCAGTGAAACACAAAAGCAATCCCTGGCAGAAGCCAAAGAAAAATTGGCACAATTAAATCAAGAGACCACGGAACAGTCGGATAATTTGGAGATAGAAAACTTCATCAAAGAAATACAATCAAAGCTTTCGCTTTTCTCACAAGAAGATCAGGAAGGTGCAGAGGAGTTGTTAGATAATCTTAATTACGCTATTGCTCAAAATGACGAGGATGAAATTAATTCACTCAAAGAAGCGTTGAGTGATTTAGTTTATTATTTAGAAAGTGAAATATGATTCAAAGCTGCCCCATTTGCCGTTCTAAAAAAATAGAGCACTTTATTTGTGTGCGTTGCAAAGCGGATCTCTCGTTAGTAGACACGTTGCTGCAAGAAGAGCATAATTTTTTACAACAGTGCAAGTCTGCATTGCTTAATGAAGATTATACAAAAGCACAACTGCTGGTTGCCAAATTATGCCAGATACGATCAAAGCGTTTTTATACTTTATTAAAGCGCTTTATTGATCATTTAGTTGATCATGATGGGATAACAGGATCATTAAACTTGCACAGTGGCTTATGTGCCGAGTTTTATGCTCCATCCCCTTATCATTTAGCAAACAGCCTTCGAGGAACAGTTATTATACTTGGTTATAATGCAGAAACTTAAGCAAATTATAGAGGTAAGCCATAATGAACAATGTGACAAATCAAGTAAAAGCTAAAGTGTCAAATAATATGACCAGTACCATTTTGAGTGTAGATAAAGTCTCCAAAGCATTTAAAAAAGCAGATCGCCAAGATTTGGTCGTACTGGATCATGTTGATTTTTCGATGAAAGAAGGCGAGATTGTCGCCCTTTTGGGAAAATCAGGCTCGGGTAAATCAACACTTCTTAGGATTATTGCCGGATTAACAGCACCAACAACAGGTGAGGTGGCATATCGCGAGAAAAAAGTCTCAGGACCGGTACCTGATATCTCGATGGTCTTTCAAAGTTTCGCACTCATGCCGTGGTTGACTGTTTTGCAAAATGTAGAGCTAGGGCTTGAAGCACGCGATATAAATGCTAAAGAGCGCAAGGAAAAAGCGCTAAAAGCGATTGATATGATTGGTTTAGATGGATTTGAAAATGCCTATCCTAAAGAGCTTTCAGGCGGTATGCGTCAACGTGTTGGTTTTGCACGTGCTTTAGTGTTACAACCTGATCTTTTATTGATGGATGAACCTTTTTCAGCACTTGATGTGTTGACTGCTGAGAACTTGCGTGAGGATTTGCTTGAACTATGGGAAAAAAATGATGCGATGAAGGGCATTTTATATGTCACACATAACATTGAAGAAGCGGTATTAACAGCGGATAGGATTATTATTTTTGGGAGTAATCCTGGCTTTATTCGTGGTGAGTTGAAGGTTGACTTACCTCATCCGCGCAACTCAAATGATGAGGCGGTTGGAGATTTGATTGATGAAGTTTATCGAATGATGACAACGGCAGAAACACGTGAGTTAACAGAGCGTATGAATAAGCGCAAAGCCCTTAATATTGGTTATCGCTTACCGGATGCTGAAGTCTCTGAATTAACAGGTCTTTTAACTGAGATGGATGATCTTCAAGCCAGAGGATCAATTGACTTACCAGACTTGGCAGATCATGTGCGTTTGGATATTGATGATTTATTCCCGATTATTGAAACGCTATCTGTACTGCATTTGGCGAGTGTTTCTGACGGAGATATCACCATGACAGCTTTAGGTAAGCAGTTTATGAATGCTGATATTGAAGAGCGTAAAGTGGTATTTTCTAAATTGCTAGTGCAGCACATTCCATTAGCGCGCCATGTGGTTAAAGTATTAAAAGAGCGGCCCAATAAGAAAGCGCCTGAATCACGCTTCTTATCAGAGCTTGAGGATCATTTGAGTGATGATGAAGCAGCACGCGTATTTAATACATTTATTGGTTGGGCACGTTATGCTGAGATTATTGAATATGATGCGGCACTTGGCGTGTTAAGCCTTGATGAGACGAATACCTAACTTAGATCACTTTTAGTGAATTAAGCATGATTAAAAAACAACAGAAGGTGATTATAACTGGCATTGGCTTTAGTTGTTTACGATCTTGAACAAGTACGATCACAAACCAGCTGACCATACCCCAAACAATACCTTCTGATATTGACAAAGTCAGTGGCATAAGAATAATCGTCATAAAAGCAGGAATGGCTTGTGTTAAATCATCCCAATGAATCTGTTTAACAGAACACAGCATAAAGCTCCCGACAATCACAAGGGCAGGGGCGACAACAAAGATTGGTACCATCATGACTAAAGGCGCTAAGAAGAGGAAAGGCAAAAATAATATGCCGACCACGACCGCGACTAGTCCGGTGCGCCCGCCTACAGAGATACCTGTGATTGATTCAACATAAACAGAAGTGGGTGAGCTACCCAAAAGACCAGAAGAGGCTGAAGCAAAAGAGTCTACGATTAGTGATCTTTTAATACGAATGGGTTGACCGTCTTTATCAAACCAGTTAGATGCTTGTGCTAAGCCAATTAACGTTCCCGTACTATCAAAAATATTAATAAACAAGAAGGTGAAAACCGCCGGAATAATAGCAACTTTAAAGCTACCCAACCAATCAATTGAGAAAAATAGCGAGAAGTCAGGCAGTGAAAATATGTGATCAGGCGTATGCATGATAATGTGATCACCAAAGAGACGTCCCACAGGAAAAGAGATAATACATCCTAAAATGATCATAAGTAAAATAGCCGCTTTAAAGCGATATGCTAAAAAGATAAGAAGTGCAAAAAAACAGATTAAGAATATGAGCGTTTCAGCGGTTAATGGCGCGATTTCCAATAAACCTGAAGGTGCTTGATGGATAAAGCCTGCATTATAAAAACCAACCAAAGCAATAAAAATGCCGATACCAGCGCCAATGCCGTGCTTAACCCCATCAGGGATCCCTGCAAGAATTTTGGTGCGGATATTAAAAAGAGCCAAAAGAGCAAAGATAACCCCCGACCAGAACACAGCACCTAATGCCACTTGCCAAGGGATGCCCCACGCTTTAACAATGGTATAGGTAAAAAATACATTCATACCCATCGCCGGAGCTAGTGCATAAGGATTTCTCGCGTAAACGCCCATGGCAATAGAAGCAAAGGCGGAGATGATGACTGTGCTTGTTACTAAAGCATTTTCAGGCATACCTGCTTGTGAGAGAATTTTGGCATTAACAACAATAATGTAAAGCATTGCTAAGAAAGTTGTGACACCCGCGATAAGCTCAGTGCGTAGTGTGGTGTTATATTTAGTAAACTCAAAATAACGGCGTAAAAAATGTAAAAAATTCATAACGGATTAAAGCTTGATTCCCAAGCGCGCTATTGTAACATGAAATACAAAACATACTATTGTAAAATCTCATTGATTCAACATGCAAATTGCTTCAAATAAAGCTTAAGTATTTTGCGATGCTTTGAGGTACAATCTTACTCATTATTGCGTTGTTATAAGGAGTAATTATTAAAATGCATTTTCAAATTAATCCATCTATTTTATCAGCAAACCTTGCGCATTTAAGTGATGATGTTAGAAAAGTATTAAAAGCAGGCGCTGATAATATTCATTTTGATGTGATGGATAATCATTATGTCCCTAACTTAACATTTGGTTCAATGGTATTAAAGGCATTGCGCGATGATGGTATCAATGCTGGCATGGATGTGCATCTAATGGTTGAGCCCGTTGATTCGATGATTGAGCATTTTGCCAAAGCAGGCGCAACGAGTATTGTCTTTCACCCTGAGGCATCAAAGCATATCGATAGAAGTCTTGGTTTGATCAAGTCCTTTGGTATTGATGCAGGTCTTGCTTTAAATCCGGCAACGTCTGTCAATGTGTGTGAACATGTGCTTGAAAAGATTGATAGACTACTGATCATGACGGTGAATCCAGGGTTTGGCGGACAAAGTTTTATCGATGCGATGTATGATAAGATCAGCACAACAGCAAAATGGATTAAAGAATATAAAAGCGATATTTTGCTAGAAGTTGATGGTGGTGTAAAAGTCGATAATATTGCCAAAATCGCGCGTTGTGGTGCCAAGGCATTTGTCGCTGGATCTGCTATTTTTAATGCGCAAAACTATAAGGAAGTTATTGATAAAATGCGCCAACAATTAGGCTGAGTAACCCGTAGTGAAAATGGATGAAAAAGCATTGATGAAAAAAATATTTTTTACCCTTTATTTTTTGATTGACCCGTAAAAAAATTGGTTCTAATATTCGCACTTTCTGTCGCTCTCTAACTTAAGGCATGATCACAATGACGGAAGTAAAAACATTAAGAAAAGACCTTAAACTGCGCCATTTAGAATTAATTTCTTTAGGTGGTATCATCGGATCAGCTTTTTTCCTTGGAACAGGATATATTATTGCCCAAGGGGGACCCGCGGTTTTAATATCTTATGCCTTAGGTGGCTTAATTGTGTTTTTAGTGATGCTTTGTCTGTGTGAGTTAACGGTGGCAATGCCCAGTTCAAGCTCATTCATTCAGTATGCAAGTGATTATATCTCGCCAACATGGGCATGTGGCACAGGTTGGTCTTATTGGCTTAATTGGATCGCTTATATTCCAGCAGAGTGTACGGCAGCTGGTATTATTATGCACTATATTATCTCGAGTGTGTCGGCGTTTACTTGGGCGATGATATTTGGATTGATGATTACTATCATTAATTTATCCAAAGTGCGTATTTTTGGTGAGATGGAGTTTTGGCTGTCGATTGTTAAAATTGCCGCGATTGTCATGTTTAGTGTATTAGCAATTTTTATCTTTTTTGGCTTGTATAAAAGCGGTGGTAAAATGCCGATAATCGGTACTGAGCATTTACTTGGGAATGGCGGATTTTTCCCACATGGAAAACTTGTAGTGATTAGTTTGATGGTTATGTTACTTGTCAATTTCCAAGGTTCTGAAATTGTATGTTTGGCAGCAGCTGAATCGACGGATACGGATGTGGCAATTCCACGGGCTTCACGCAATATCGCTATTCGTATTGTCTTACTTTACCTTGTTCCGGTTTTGCTTTTAGTGCTGATATTTCCTTGGAATAAAATGGAAAGTGATACATCTGTATTTGTGTTAGCGCTACAGCAGTATGGTTTTCATTGGGTTGCTGGCGTGTTTACTTTTGTCATTTTAACAGCGGCTTTTTCGTGCGCTAATAGTGGCATGTATGCAACAGTGCGCGCACTTTATGGTTTGTCCAATCAAAATATGGCACCTAAAATTTTCTCAAGATTAAATCGTCATCAAGTGCCCATGCCTGCAGCGGTATTTACTTTGATTTGCATTTGGATATTTCTAATTTTGTCATATTTTTTTGCTTCAAGTACGGCATTTTCTTATCTTTTAAGTATTTCAGGATTTACCGGTGCTGTTTGCTGGATATCAATTTGCTGGTCACAGTACAATTTCAGGAAACATTGTAAAAAGCATAAAATTGAATTAAAAGGCAAGTTCCGTACGCCATTTTATCCGTTGGTGCCACTCTTAGGAATCTGGTTGCAAGTAGCTTGTTTGGTGCTACTGTTTTTCAATGAAGAATTAAGACCCGCCTTTTATTTTGGGGTGCCTGCGGTATTGTTGCCAATGGTTGTTTATTGGGTTTATAAAAAATGCAGTATGAGCACAACCTGTGTGAAATAGTATCTTGCAAATAATCTTTTTATTTTTTTAGCAAAAATATTTATTTACAGTGAAATAACTTGCTGTTACTTTATGCAAAATTTTTAGCAGTCTTGATTTCAAACACTGATTCAAACATGAATTCAGCGCTTGAAATTAAATACGTCTGACGAAGGTCAGACATTGTTTAATTGGCACAAAACGGGAGTTTACATGGCCTTTAGTGAGTAAGGCGCACATGAGTTGATTACTTAGCGTGCGCTTTAGAAATATACAGGAGAAACCTTATGTTTATAGAGACAACCCAGTCTACTGAGTTGCCAAATCTGGCAGCCGGCAATTTGCCAAAGCATCAAACCGCTCAAGATGCACTTCCCAAAGATCATTTTATTACCAAAGATGGTATGCGCTTTGCAGGCTATCATTTGATTGCTGATTTTTGGGGATGCAGTAAAATCAATGATCTTGATTTAATGGAGCAAGCAATGCGCGATGCAGTGATTGCAGCAGGTGCAACTTTATTGCATATTCATCTGCATCATTTTACGCCTAATGGAGGTGTTTCAGGTGTTGCGGTTTTAGCAGAGTCACATATTAGTGTGCACACATGGCCTGAGTTTGGCTTTGCGGCATTTGATATTTTTATGTGTGGTGATGCCAAACCCCATGAGGCGATTAAAGTGCTTAAATCAGCATTTAATCCGCAAAATGTTTTGGTTGATGAGTTACAGCGTGGCAATGAGGGATTGATCTGATGTCTCATGTATTTCAAGAGACCTTACATAAAGGCTATGGACAAAGTTTAGAGGTACAAAATGTATTGTTTGAGCATAATACATCGCATCAACATCTAATGATTTTTAACAATCCTCTGTTTGGGCGTGTAATGACATTAGATGGTGTCGTGCAAACAACTGAAGCAGATGAATTTATTTATCATGAAATGCTCGTACATGTGCCCATGTTTGCGCATGGTGGGATTAAGCGTGTCTTAATTATCGGTGGCGGTGATGGTGGCATGTTGCGTGAAGTATTGCATCATAAAACTGTTGAATCCGTAACATTGGTTGAGATTGATCAAGCAGTGATTGAGATGTGTCAATGCTACTTCCCTATGCATTCACAGGGTGCTTTTGATGATAAACGTGTGAATATAGTCATTGACGATGGCGCTAAATTTATCGAGCAAACAATACAGAAATATGACTTGATTATTTGTGATAGCACGGACCCTATGGGGTGTGCTGAAGTTTTATTCCAGACACCATTTTATAGTGCATGTAAAGCAGCTTTAAATGATAAAGGGATTATGGTTACTCAAAATGGTGTGATGTATTTTCAACTTGAGCAATTGCGAAATACCAAGCAAAGTTTTGAAAAATTATACCAAGACTATACCTTTTATAAGGCAGCAGTGCCCACATATGTTGGTGGAGATATGGCATTCGGTTGGGGGACTGATGAGTTAAACCATCGAATGCAGACATTTGAAACATTGACGAAACGTTTTGACGAAAGTGGTATTAAAACGCGTTATTATACGCCTGAGCTTCATCTTGGCGCATTTGCATTACCACAGTACGTTATTGATGCATTGTGCGATTAATCACGCAATGAACTGTTAATATGACCTTTTTGGTTTGCCAAAAAATTTTCATAGAAGGAGATTTTCTATGAGCAATATATTTTCATTTAACTGAAGTTACGCACTTTTGATGTTTGAATTTAAGAAATACGACCACAGATTATGAGTGAAATAAATAAAACTGA
>NZ_JBQAJM010000090.1:0-818 GCF_052030685.1 Cysteiniphilum sp. 19S12-1 | reverse complement strand
GTGGAACTAGGTATACGAATAAGTAGGGCGGGACACGTGAAATCCTGTTTGAAGATGGGGGGACCATCCTCCAAGGCTAAATACTACTGACTGACCGATAGTGAACCAGTACCGTGAGGGAAAGGCGAAAAGAACCCCGATAAGGGGAGTGAAATAGAACCTGAAACCGTTTGCGTACAAGCAGTCAGAGCATTTTTAAGAGATGTGATGGCGTACCTTTTGTATAATGGGTCAGCGAGTTACTTTTAGTGGCGAGGATAACTGAATAAGGGATCCGTAGCGAAAGCGAGTTTTAATAGAGCGCCTAGTCGCTAGGAGTAGACCCGAAACCGACGCGATCTATCCATGACCAGGTTGAAGGTTGGGTAACACCAACTGGAGGACCGAACCCGGTAATGTTGCAAAATTATGGGATGAGTTGTGGATCGGAGTGAAAGGCTAATCAAGCGCGGAGATAGCTGGTTCTCCCCGAAAACTATTTAGGTAGTGCCTTGTGGATGACTCGTTGGGGTAAAGCACTGTTTCGACTAGGGGGGTTTTGCGACCTTACCGACTCGATGCAAACTTAGAATACGACGAAGTTGAATCACAGGAGACACACGGCGGGTGCTAAGGTCCGTCGTGGAGAGGGAAAGAGCCCAGACCGCCAGCTAAGGTCCCCAAGTTATCGCTAAGTGGGAAACGATGTGAGAAGGCATAGACAGCCAGGAGGTTGGCTTAGAAGCAGCCACCCTTTAAAGAAAGCGTAATAGCTCACTGGTCGAGTCGGCTTGCGCGTAAGATTTAACGGGGCTAAGCGATACACCGAAGCTGCGGAT
>NZ_JBQAJM010000089.1:0-888 GCF_052030685.1 Cysteiniphilum sp. 19S12-1 | reverse complement strand
GAATCAAGCAAGTTATCAAATGTATTTAAAAATGAAACATGAATGTGAGAAATTTAAAAGTGCGTAACTTCAGTTATAAGAACTATCCGCTACCCAAAAATATGGATTATGAAACTTATATTAACCTACCACACATCCTCTTTGGCTTCGATGATGAGCATAATAAATTCCTACACTACCTAACACGCCCCGATCCACGCAATGTTTATGCTCGTGTATCAACCCTTTCTGCCGCCTTAGAAATTATGGATGATCAATGTATTATTGTCACTGCAACCTCACTGGCCAAATGCTTTGATTTAAAGACTGCATCGCTTCCCTTTGAAACGCATCCAATTATGATGCAAGCATTTTACCCGCGACGGCTTAAGTATGATGCAAAAAATAAATGGCTGCGACAATTATGTAAAAAAGTGGCTCAAAAAGAAATACAAAAAATCGTGCGTAATTGATGTAACTAACGGTTACGAGTGAGGGTAACACAGCCTATTACTTAGAATAGCAAGACTACTGTAAAAAGCGGGTTTTTTAATCGATAGGTTGCTAAATGGCAACCTCAAATTGACGGAAAAGCCCACCTTGGCTACGCATTCCAAGATGGGAATCATTTGATTTGATTTGCTAGGCTAATGCCACATTTTAACTTGGGTAAGTGTTATAAGGGTAAGTCACATCATTTGGATTCGTTAGCGTATCACCGCCAATATTTATATAAGTTGTTTTATTTTTTATATCTCGACCTAGTGTCATTCCAATCGTATTAATGCCTACTCGGTGTGCTTGATATTGCATATTTTTATACTGTACCTTATTTATTAGATGACAATTAGCTTTACCGGTCACGACAACTAGAATTGCCGGTCAAATCATGTAGGCTATTCCTTAATC
>NZ_JBQAJM010000088.1:0-898 GCF_052030685.1 Cysteiniphilum sp. 19S12-1 | reverse complement strand
TCATAAGCTTGGTTTTCATATAGGATGATGCCAACTTTAGATACTTTGCGCCCAATACGATGATAAAAGATCTCATCAATAGACTGTGCCTTTTCACCTAAATGGCGGATATGTCCAACATCTTGACGAAAGCGCTCCATCGGTGATTGTTTAATAAGTCCTGAATGCTGACGATAATGATATATCTCTTGCAGCCATGCTTGTAAGCGTAGGTTAAAGTCGAGTAACGAGTTGATTTCAGCAAGATTGATTTCATTGATAAATTGCTCACGAACGGTCTTATGCCAACGTTCAAGCTTTCCCTTGCCTTCAGGTTCATACGGACGACAATAAATCAGTCGAATATCTAAACGTGCACAAATTTGCTGTAATGACTCACTGCGATAAGCTGAGCCATTATCAACAATCAAACGCTTTGGCAATCCACGCCGAAGGACGGCTTCTTTCAATACACATTCTACCGAAACTGCCTGCTCATTAAAATAAAATCCACTATGGGTAATCAGGCGCGAGGCGTCATCCATTAAGCTAATTAAATAGACCTTTTGCAGTCCTTTAGCGGTGTGAATTTTACCGGCATGCATGACATCACCATACCAGATATCATTGGCGCGTTCTGCGCTAAACTGCCTGCGTTCAATAGCAGGGGCATCTGATATCACACGCGCAGACAAGTGCTCATTACGTAGAAAGCGATGGACGGTCGATTTGGGCAATGCTTTAAAACCATTGTTTGCCATTAACACCAATAAGGTATTGACTGAACGACGCATGTCTTCTTTTTTGAAGTGTATCAATAAACGCTTGGCTTCTTCGGTTAATTTACTCTTTTGCTTATCTGAACGTGGTTTTGGTTCTAATCCCTCAATCCCTGATCGACGCCAATGATGATACCAAC
>NZ_JBQAJM010000087.1:0-907 GCF_052030685.1 Cysteiniphilum sp. 19S12-1 | reverse complement strand
TTATTGATTCATTTCAAAAAAGAAGACATGCGCCGTTCAGTCAATACCTTATTGGTGTTAATGGCAAACAATGGATTTAAAGGTTTACCCAAATCGACCGTCCATCGCTTTCTACGTAATGAGCACTTGTCTGCGCGTGTGATATCAGATGCTCCTGCCATTGAACGCAGACAGTTTAGCGCACAACGCGCCAATGATATCTGGTATGGCGATGTCATGCATGCCGGTAAAATTCACACCGCCAAAGGACTGCAAAAGGTCTACTTAATTAGCTTAATGGATGACGCCTCGCGCTTGATTACCCATAGTGGATTGTATTTTAATGAGCAGGCAGTGTCAGTGGAGTGTGTGCTGAAAGAAGCAGTACAAAGGCGTGGATTGCCAAAGCGTTTGATTGTTGATAATGGCTCTGCTTATCGCAGTGAGTCATTACAGCAAATCTGTGCACGTTTAGATATTCGGCTGATTTATTGTCGTCCGTATGAACCTGAAGGCAAGGGCAAGCTTGAACGTTGGCATAAGACCGTTCGTGAGCAATTTATCAATGAAGTCAATCTTGCTGAAATCAGCTCGTTATCTGACTTTAATCTACGCTTACAAGCATGGCTGCAAGAGATTTATCATCACCGTCAGCATTCAGGACTTATTAAACAATCACCGATGGAGCGCTTTCGCCAAGATGTTGGACATATCCGCCATTTAGGTGAAAAGGCACAGTCTATAGATGAGATCTTTTATCATCGTATTGGGCGCAAAGTATCTAAAGTTGGCATCATCCTATATGAAAACCAAGCTTATGAAGTGCCTTATCAATATTCAGGCACCAGCGTGTACTTAGTGGTTGATCCACATATAAAACAAGCCAAATATATCGAAAGTCGACGTGGTGAATACTTGGCGAAAGTGG
>NZ_JBQAJM010000086.1:0-940 GCF_052030685.1 Cysteiniphilum sp. 19S12-1 | reverse complement strand
TAAGGAGCGCTGAAACTACGCATTCAGTGCGAGACAAAAACAGCAGTTAAGAGCCATATAAAGTTGGACGTAACACATTGGAAAGATTTCCGTTCGAGACAGAGCATCATCCTTCATTAAATCTAGTGAATGATTACTTGCCAAATTACTTCCTTCATATATTTGACTCATCTTTAGAGACTTTCCAACATGCTTATACCCTAAACTTCCCATAGGAACAGCTGATACAGGATCGCCCTTTCTCCACAATCTCAATGCATTATCACCTAAAATTTCATTAACCTTTTCTGCACTATCATTATCAAAAACTCTTGGAGAGTTAAAAGTAATTAACTTGACTTTAGCCGTTGCCTCTAAATTCTTTACCTTAATATCACCTATTAAATCTATAGCAGCTAAAGATGCAAGCGCTCCACCCAAACTGTGGCCTGTAACAAGTATATCTACTGCCTTATTTCTTGTTTGTGCTTGATGAATATATTGATTCAACAGTTCCAGAAAATCATTCCTACCCTGAGAATACCTTTGATAAAACCCATTATGCACTCGGCTCCCATTGACACTTCCGTGTAGAGTTGCCTTGATTTTCGATGCCTTTAGATCTGTCATGATATCACTAACATTTTCAGTCCCATGAAATGCAACCAAGATTTGGTCATTTTGATTATCTTGACCCTTTTTATAATAAACAATACCAGCAGGTTGTTGTTGTTGATCTACAGTGTAAGTAAATTTTAAAAATTCATCGAATTGCTCTTTTAATTCTGCGCGAGCTTTATTGCCAACATCAAGGATTACCTTACTAGCAAAAATTCCATCTTCTTCAAACCCTTCTGGATTATTATAATCAGAAAAGGTCTCGTCCACGGCTGTCCCATCTAAAAACCTTGAGCCAAAATAGTGCTTAAAGTCTGATTTCCCCAGGCTGCTTTCTTACGCA
>NZ_JBQAJM010000085.1:0-993 GCF_052030685.1 Cysteiniphilum sp. 19S12-1 | reverse complement strand
GTATTTTGAGTTTTATAACTACATTCGCCCACACCAAAGTTTAGGCGGGATAACACCTTACTCAGCCCATAAAAGACATAACAAAAATATGCCACCAATTGAGAAAAGTTTAACGGATGAGGAGCTCCAAATTATATCTTAATTTTTTTAAAAAGTGGTCTTGACACTTAACCCGCTATAATAAATCAAAATAAGTTAACAAAAATACCTTTTCGTTTAAGCGCGCATGAAATTGATATGCCCTAACCCAGTTTGAGCTGGGTGAACAGTTATTTCAATATCTTGCCCAAGCTTTAAGAGCATACTAAACAATCTATCAATGCTAAATCTGTCACAGTGACCATTGATTATTTTTGAAATATCACCTTGATTAACTCCGGTAATTTCTTCAGCTTCCCGTTGTCTAAGTTTTTTCTCTTTAATTACGATTGATATTTGCCTTGCTAGTGCTGATTTAGCTTGTAACTCATCAGCATCTTCAAAACCGAGGTCGCTAAACACATTACCTGAGCTTTCTGTTATTTTAAGCATGTTACTTCTCCTGCATATTTAAAATTTCTTTTAATCGTTTCTTTATCAGGTCTATATCAGTTTTTGGCGTGCTAATGCCTGTTTTAGATTTTTTCTGAAAGCAATGCAATACGTATATAGCATCTTTCAATTTCACCGTATATACCGCTCTATAAGTGTTCCCATCATAGTCCTCCACAACTTCAAGTGTAGATGCACCTTTGAAATCATTACCTTTTAAAGGTTTTGCTTTATCATGCTTTGTACCTCTTTGAGCAAAATCTAGCGCAAAGCCAACTGTTCTCTTTACCTCATCTGGAAATTGTTTTAAATCATCCAAAGATGATCCTACCCACTTAAGTGGTTTTAATAGTTTCGACATGAAAATATCCATTACTATATTTATGGTAATTATACCATAATAATTCAAAAGTGAAAGAAATTATAGCTGGGTTTTCATTGAAGTTATCAAATATTCAAAAA
>NZ_JBQAJM010000008.1:0-85185 GCF_052030685.1 Cysteiniphilum sp. 19S12-1 | reverse complement strand
CTTAACGCACCTTTATGTATGGCGAAAAGCCTTATATCGTATACGTTTCAGAATTTTTGCTTACCAAGTTGGGTATAGCCTAGTAAATTTGATAAAGCTTTTACCCATCCATTATACATTTTAAAATAATTAATCACTTGAGAAACTGTAAGTTGCCCTGTCAAATATGCCATACAGACTATGGCTGATTTCGCAGCATCTATATATTTTTCACTCCCATAATCATTAATAAATTTCAAAGTTAAATCAACTGATTTAAATGGTTGAGACTTGATTACATCTAAGGCGTATTCAACTCCTTCACTGGCATAAGGGATATCGGAGAGAATATCTTGTAACACATATTTTTGCTCCCAATACTTAAGACCTATAAGTCTTGTTGACTCCAAAGAAGAGTTAATCTTTAATGCATTCTTTGACACACTTAAAGCGGTATTAACTGGCTTTAATTTCTGTACACCATTACCAGCGTAGCTTATGCTATTTCCAGCTAACAATAATGACATCATAGCAGTTAGCATAATTTTTTTAGGGTATTTCTTGTTTAACATTTTATAGTTCTCCTGAATCACTTATTGTTTTTTGTTCAATTTTCACGTCAATAAAACCCGCGAGGTATTGCTATGTTTAGTTGAGGCAAAACCTCTTAGGATGCTGAAGTGCATATAAATTTGATATATAACTATTATCAATCTGGATTAGGCGACTTCCGATAGCTACCTAATTGGACACCTTCATCTTCTACTATTTACCAATTAACGCTTGATTTTCTGTTTTGGCAGTGGCCCTTTCCCATGCTGCTTCAAGCATAGAGTTTGTAGGCTCAAGTGGACAATGCAAATCTGTCGTGGCTTTTACCCCAAGCGTTAATCCACTTACTTTATGAAGACTGAAGTTCACATTAGATTTAGCAAAAACTGACAAATCACTTGCACCATCGTGAGAGAAAGATATATTATTCTCCATATTCCCCTCAATAAGCGAACCAGTTTCAGGTAACAATTTTTTGATGTCACTTTTATCTTTTGTAACCCTTAAATCTGATAGCTCTGAACTACTCCAAACTCCGGTAATATTAAATCTATAAACCACTTTTAAGCCACCTTGATAAGAAAGTGTTACTTTGATTGGATATACAACACCACTCTTAATACCTATATCTTGATTTAATTGCATAAAATCTCGTGTAGTTCTAGCCTCAATGTGAGATGTTAATAATTTACACGCACTTTCTGGTAATTGAGTACCAGCATCCTTATCACCACAATCTAATGTTACAGTAGCATCTTCATAATATTCATTTTCTAAGCGCATATCATAACTAGCCCATGCCGAACCAAAAGTTAAGGCTAGCGCTAAACAATTTAATAAAAACTTCATTTACTTAATCCTTATTTTTTTGTTAAGGTTGTTAATTTATTTTCATGCTTTATTCTGTTCTAATGCTTGAATTAAATTATTCTGTGATTCAATAAAATTTAATAGTTTACTATACACAGGTAATATATGATTGGGCTCCAGTCTGTACTCGGCTCTATGTCCCGTGTATTGACCACCTAAAAACCCATATACACACCCCTTATTGTGCTCTTTGTATATTTTTCCTATAACATCATCAAACTCTTTTTGACTTTCTTTAAGTGCTGAATTAAGCGCTAAGTCTAAATATCGATACCTTGGATAGCCTTGCTCTTTGTCGCTAATAACAACAAAGTTTTTAGAGTTTGAAGCAGGTAAGCCTTCAGCAGATTGCTTCATAAGATAACTAGAGTCTATCTGGAATATTTTTGATAAATCTATATCATCAACACCCGCCAATTTAAATTGCTCAATATGCTTATATTCTGCTACTTTTCCTAAGTCACTCTCACTAATTTGATGTTCCTTAAAATACTCTAAAATTCTATCAAACTCTCTTTGATGATTTCTTGGATTTTTGACTATATCATTTAAAGCATTGCTTAAAACGCCCTTCTCATGATTATTGAAATCATAGCTCTTTGATAGCATAACTTTGATTTTCTCTAAAGACTCTTTTAGGCTAATATCCAGATTGACTTTGTTGTATATTTCATCAATAGAATCTTCTAACTCAAGTCTTTCTCGTAAATATCTTTCAATAGCTGAATTTATATTCATTATTGACTGACTCTTATAGTGGGTGTTAATTGCTTCTTGTATGTTTTGCTTGGCATCAATGCCTTTAGGGTTAACAATAATTTGACCTATAGGAGAACTTTCTAGAGGTGTTCCCATAAGTGTCAAAGTATACTTAAACTTCTTTTGGTCATTCTTTGCAACATCACGAGCAACATAATCGCTGAAGTTAAATGTATAATTTGAAATCGCCTGAATATACTGAGTACAATCTGCTTCTGATCCACCTGATATACACTTACCTATGCTATTTGCTACTTTTTCACGCTCCTTTGCAGCAGTAGTTGAATAACCTGTTTCTGTACTTTCAATCTTAAATTGTGTTTTAGCCTGATACTTTTTATCTAAGTTAGCTATCTCACCCTCTAACGAAACCCAACCGCCATCCAAGTTCATTTTTACTTTCAGTATATCTTTGATTTCTTGAGCTTCTTCCTTAGAGTTAAATGTCATTGTTACTTTAAAAAGCGTTGATGCTCCAGCGTAGAAAAGTGTTGGTATATTCGTGCCACATGCAGAAATAAAATTTAAAGCATTATCTGGATTATTGCTCTGCTTAATTAGTTCCGCTGCTCTTTTTGTAAAAGGATTTGAACCATAATCAACACGAAACTTTTGAGCATAAGACGACATAAAAAATAAGTCAATTGTCTTCTCTTTACTTAAATTTGTCGTTATATAGGAAATCTTATTATTCCCTGAAAACGGACCATAAATAAAACCAAGGTTCAAATCCATGGATAAACTCGTTAGCGCATTTTTAGTATCAACAGCACCACCTGCATAGAATTTTTTGATCTCTCCCAATGATTGTGGGACTAATTTTATATTTTTTGACTCAAAACATGTTTCTGCACCATTAACCATGAAGCTTTCAAAGTATCCTGTACTCGTTGTTGGTTCTTCATAGTTATTAGCTATGGCACTTCCAAAAAGTGTTATGCTGATTGCACTGCAAAGGATTGTTCTCTTTATATTCTTCATAATATTATCCTGTGATTCTTTTTAAATGTTTACTTGGTTGGCTTGATAAATATAATGGATATACTGTTGATTTTTTTGCAATAAAATGTAAATTTATTGTAATGTCCAATGAAGAACCGTTCGTGAAATTTTCAGCTTAGATCATTAGTCATAATGGGGGTTGAAATCTCCTAAATTGTGCCAAATACTTCCAGCCAGATTCAACGCTGCACTTTTGCTACTTACCACTGCATCAAGTAACGAATAAGCGCGATCTGAAGTTGTAAAGTTTTTAGCTCTAGCAAGTAACTCTACAGAGTCTGCTTCTAAATTTGTCTTCACTAAATCATACGTATTTTGATTCGTATCATAGGTTTGATAATAACATGTTGGCTCTCCAGAGGTATTCATGTAACACTTATTACGGAAGCCTCCTCCAATGCGATTAATCACTGAGTTTGTTGGATCATCAGATAAATCACTTGTAAAATACTGACTATTAAGTATTAACAAGCTCCAATGAAAACGTCCTGCACCCATATCAGAAGAATCATCTACCTGCATTTGATAATCTATAGTTCTACCAAGTAAAGCAAACCCTGTTGCTTTATCATTAATACCTGGGATATCTATTTTTGCACGAGGCATTGAGTGACTACCAATATAGGGGCCATTATCCTCTACACCTTTATTACATCGAGTATCATTTGACAGGCATCCCACTCCAGTCTCGAGATAATAGCGAGTTCCCCCTGAATAAGAAGTACCATAAGCATTAGCATATATATCAAAATATTGTGTATAATAAATAGGATTTCCAGACGGTGTCTCAAGATAATTGACGTAATAGGCTTTTGCATCGTCTTTGAATGTTCCATCATCGTGAAGATTTGTACTTCCATCATGATAATCACGTGAGTAAATCCAATCATTTTCATCAGCCCCGCCTTCAAAAGTATTTGAACCGCCCATAAATAACCCAATAGGTGTGCCATTAGCAACATTATCACCAATGTCAGATGGGTTTTGATCCTTATAGAAACTGTAAGGTAACGTATAGTCAATCAACTTTTCAAAATAGTCACGATTTCTATAACTTTCATAAGCTATAGATGTTGAATATTCTAGCAAGTTGGTATTTTCTCCTCTATCACTGGCACCATCTGTAGCAATTAAATGTGCATCGTGGTTTGGCTTATTAGCTGGTAAATAGAATGAAATTTTTCTTGTTACATTTGAATATTTTTCTTGAGCCTCTTCTGCATCAGAGTCAGATAAAGCATTATTGATATTAATACCATATATCATTTTTTTGCAACTATCTGAATCTTTGGAACAATCACTTTGGTCATTACCATCTGGTGCCACAAGACATTCTGCAAAGAGAGCATCATCATATACCCCAATTGTTTTGCAATAACGTTGATACTCAGTTGAAGTCTCAAGAAGTGGATCAAAGTTTCTACCTGGTTTGGCGTTTATTGAACCATTAGCAATGTCAGCGCCTGATCTCGTCAAAATATAATCATTACTAAGCCTGTCATAAAAGCGCCCCGCATTTCCAGAGCCTGATGTGTCGACCTGTGACGGATCATCAAATACTTTATTCACATAGTCACTCGCTTTTAAATACATTTCATCAAGACTTTGTACATCTGGGACGTTAGATGCTTTTTGGATTGTAGTTGCTAAACTACCTATTTTTTCCTTAACATCGTTATCTGTAATGTTCGGATTATTTTGCATACCAAGAACGGCTCTTTCTATACTATTGCCAATAATTAATCCCATCGTGATTTGATATTGCAAGTTTAACATTTCATACCTGGATGCGCTCAAATAGCTGTTAAAGTCTTTCAAATTGTTATTGGTATCTTTGTAATACGCATCAGCATATGTTTTATAGATATTCCCTAAATATAAGTCTAAAAAATTAGTCAAAGGGGATCCAAGCTCAATGCCTAAATTACCTGTTTGTGAGTATTTTCCATTTGTAATTCCATTGATGAATTTGCTTATCTCCGTTAAAGAAGCTGACGTAATAATTCCAGTCGTTTCATTATGCCCAAATATAATGTCAGCTGCTTTATTTGCATCATCAGAGGAAAGTCTATTAATAAACCCAGCAATATTCCCGTCATAGTTTTTAAAGCCAAGCTTATTTAAATCTGCGTTATTTGCTAACGCATTTACCACACCAGAGTAAATCATCTGATTGTCTAAGCCATTACCACCTTCTTCCCTTGGTGCCAATGCTAATGCTGGGTTCCCAGCCTTTCCACCATTTGAAATTTCCTTCCATGCAGCTTGCATACTTTGCCAATCAACCTTATCGATTAAACTTCTAGTTGCCTGATCTAGATGATCAATTTTATCATCTATCTTTGCTAATTCCTTTTCAATCCTTGCTAGGCTATCGGTAACAGGGTCGCTAACATCAATTCCGAAAACATTAGATAATATCTGCTTTGGATCCGTTGCATCAAACCCAAAAATTGCTTGTGCTGTTGCAGCAGCTGCTGCTTTTGCAAATTGCCCAAATATATCGTCAGTTATATCACCTACCACCTGCTTCTTAGGTAATTGTGAAGAAGTAAGATTATTAATTCCTTCGATCATATTTGCTTTAACGGCCTGATGAGTTTCTTTTGGTAGCAAGTTTGAGTTAACATTACCAAAACTTGTAACAGTTGTGTTTAAGATTAATGTACCAGTTAAAATAGTGATTGTTTTTTTCAACATGTTGTTATCCTCTATTGATTGATATTAAATTGGTATATAATTACTAAGAATATTTTGATTTCATTATTAATATTGCTTGAGTTAAATGACTTCCGTGGGATATTACTCCTATGTAATCAAACCTACGCAATCTACTGATCTCTATCCCCAACTCTATCAAAGCTATCGATCTTATAAGCGCTTTCTTGCACTAAATAATCAAGATTCACCTTATAAAAATTATTATTTTTATTTGTCTTAACCATCCGTAAAGTCTTCTCGCTACCACCCTTGATTATAATCTCATATCCTTCTTCTGATCTTTTTCTCTCAATTAAAATTGTTTTTACTTGCGTCTCAGGAGAGTAAGCAGTTAATTTCACAGCGGTATCATCTTCATGCATCATACCCATAAATTTAAGATATAGACGTTGATATGGCTTCCCATTTTTATGAAAAACTGCCGATGTATTATACGAATACCCATGACCATACTCTGATGAAAGCGTTATAGAATTAGGAAATATCAGACTGCTTACTGGAATATCAATAAACATCGTGGTTATATTATTTACTTGATTAATAAGACCATTATTCAGACTAGGAGTATTAAAGTCATACTGCACAATATTGGGAACCTTCTCATATGCGCCAAAATCAAAAGCATTTTTCATCAAATAACCATTTGCGATATTACTTAATGGTCTAATAGCAAATTGCAATGATTTTTCACTAGCAGTCAACTCCCAACTTAAATAAAAAAGTGCGTTTGATTTTCTATGTTCAAGCTTTGACAATTGATCTTTCTCCATACCAGCAACATGGTAAGTGTTTGCATAAGAACCAGAAATAATTGAGTTTGAAAAAACACCATTTTCAGAGCTTCCTTCATAACCATTGTTTTTATCAAAAAGAAGTATCATTTTTCCTCTTAGTTTCTCAATTGGTGTATTTAAAAGATCATTTGAATTTGATCTATAAATATATTTTGAATAATCTTGACTTCCTAAAAGTGCTAAAATCTTTTTGGCTGTTTCACTACGATGAGCTTCACCGTCATCAGGTGCATCAGACTCAGTATGAGTAATGGCAAATACAACAAACTCACTTGGGTGACTATTTAGAAATGTAACTGCACCATCAAATATATTTACAATCTTTTGACCATACCCTCCCCCAGCGCTGCCAAAATGTCCTGCGCGCAGAACCCCATTATTATCATAAGGTCTTAAGTCAAAATATCGTGTCCCATAATTTAACATCCCTCTAATATCATACTCTTGGGCTGCTACATATGAATCCTCTAAGGCTGCTCCATGTCGGCTTACTGGTGAGGCATTGTTAACACCAGCATCATGAGCTCCTGGTAATGTGACTTCTTTTAATAAAGTATCATCGCTTAGCTTGCTTTGCCAATTTGATAATTCAATATTAGTATCAGCAGATAAATCCTTATCTGCAAAAACCAAAGTGCTTGTCCCTCTTAACTCACTAGTGTTATAACCTGTTGACCAATATCCATGGTACTGGTTTGAAGCGCCGTCACTTTCATTGCGGTCTTGATTAAAAATTTTATGATCTACCGTTATGTGTGCTTGCTGTTGATTAACTCTTGCTGTAGCAATATCTTCTTTTGTATCAATATTTTCTAATGTTACTCGGTAAGGGGAGCCGTCTGCTCTCGATTTAGTGTTTAGGGTAGCACAAACTGCATCATATGGTCCAAGCTCTTTACCATCAAACTGCGTATCGGGTCTTTCATTTTTATTATCCCAATCAAAGTTATCTACTTGAGAGATTTTTAATTTAACAGCATGAGAAGTTTCGTTTGATATACAAGCGTATGACTCTAATGCAAAAGATTGACTTGCTATAGTGGCACTAATCAAACTAACCAATAGTGATAACTTTTTCATTTTATTCTCCTAATTTCTTCTTGTTTGGACAAGTAAGAGAATAATCAATAGAACGTATCATTAATGATATTAGAATGTAATAAAAATGTAAGAGTTATAATGATAGGTTGTGTTTAGCCTGATAAACAATTAGCCATAACTTAATCATTATATTTACTTCATAATATTATACTTAGATGACTCCACCATGCCTAAAAGTGGCAAGGAAATGTTTGGTTGTGAGCATTTAGGAATAATTTGAAACATTTAACTCAATAAAATTCGCCTCTGACAATCATAACCATAGAGACACTCCACATGCTAAGTGCAAAAAAACTCAGAAAAACAATTTATATAATATCTAGTACCATACCGCCTTCAAGCGATGGTTTGTCACGTCCTAACAAAAATAACAGTGTCAGCGAAAAAGGTAAACTTAAATCCAAGACTACCAAGAAGCAATCAGGTGATCAAAAAGGTCATAATGGTAGCAATCTTGGTCAAGCTAAACCGGATGAAGTTGTGACTAAATCTGTAACGAGTTGCGATCATTGCCAAAGTGATTTAAGTGACACAAAGGCGCAAGAGTATGTAAGACGCCAGTTACATGATCTACCTCAAATGCCAAAGCTTAAGGTAATTGAATATTGTCATGAGAAAAAGTGCTGTCCAAATTGTCAGAAATATACGACCGCAAGTTTTCCAGAGGGTATTAATGCGCCGGTGCAGTACGGCAATAACCTAAAAAGCTATGCGATGTATTTGCAAAATCAACACTTTATTCCTGAGCAACGAACTCAGCAGTTGTTAGAGGATTTATTTGGTGTCAGTGTAGCCACTGCAAGTATTGCAGAGTTTAGTCAAACGTGTGCTGATCAATTGATTGAATTTGAGCAAATGGTTTTTGATAAGCTCAAAAGTGCTCCAGTTAAACATTTAGATGAGACCGGTTATCGCATATGCTCAAGAACCCAATGGTTACATGTTTGTTCAAATGCTGATTATACCTATTATCACGTGAGTCCTAAGCGTAAATCTCTACTGTCTAGTCTAACAGGTATCGTGGTTCATGATCATTGGAGATCCTATTTTACACTTGAGGGTGTAAGTCATGCATTATGCAATGCCCATCACTTGCGTGAGCTACGATCTTTAGCTGAGGATGGTGAAATTTGGGCAAAACGTATGATGAGATTATTGAGGAAAAGCTGTCACTTGGTAAACACATCAGAACAATCGGTGCTATTGCCTGATAAACAGATCTTAATCAGTAAAACTTATTATCGAATTGTAGCGAATGGTCTTAAATACCATGAGATTTTGATGCCTTTAGCAAGCACTGGTAAACGAGGTAGAAAAAAGCGACGAACTGGGCACAACTTATTATTACGATTGCGTGATTACAAGAATGACGTGCTTAGATTTATCTATGATTCAGAAGTGCCTTTTACTAATAATCAGGCGGAGAATGACTTGCGCATGATGAAGGTAAAACAAAAGGTATCAGGCTGCTTTCGTAGTGAAACTGGCGCTCAAAAGTTTGTGCGTATTCGCACATTATTATCGACTGCTCGCAAACAGGGGTGGAAGATTATTGATATCATCGCAGATGTCTTTAATGGCAAAACCCCACAGTTCAATTAACAAGCTGCTGAGTAGTTACCAATATTTAATAAATACAAGAGGAATATAAATGAGTAAAGTAATTAAAAGCATTTTGATTTTGACTATTATTTTTATACGTAGCAATTCTTTTGCTGGAAATGATCCTGATTTCAGCGCAGTTAAGGGAAACGCTAAAAAGCCGACTTATTTTGTTAGTCATAACATCAAAGGCGTAATCTCCTCTTTTTTAGCCCCCACCTCTAAAGAGCTAAAAAATTATTCTTGTTGTGTGGCTTCTGAAAGTTATGCATTAAAAAGTATATCTATTGCTCCTGATGGAATTGTGAAAGTTAGATATACGCATTACTTTGATGGTGATGATCACGTATACGAAACCAATATACTATCGCTTGATAGTTTAATAGAAAACATTAACTTAGGTTATGTTGTTTATGTTGATTCAGTTGAAGAGCTAGATTTTTTCTATGCTACGGAAAGAGTCGAGCACGACTTTTTTAGAATCGCAATTAAAAATAAATGCACAAATTTAAAGAAATTAAAATTTCCGCGCAAATGGAGGGCCTATACTAGTAAGACTTACAAAAAAGCTATTGATTCCATTGTGAGTAATGAATCTTTAGAAGAACTAAGGCTTCCTCTGCTATCTTATGATAATTACAATTATTTTGATGAAAAAGCAATAGATAGATTAACAAATTTGAAGCATCTAGATATTTCTTTTGCCAAAAACTATCATGATGATTTTGATTTTATCTTAATGTTAAAGAAGTTGAATATAAAGAGCATTACTATAGGGGGTAACCGCTTGAGTTTTAATTTTTTAACAGATTTAAATAAAGTGAATAGCTTGGAGAAGATCATTTTAGTAGGAACTGTGCCCAAAGAGGATGAAAAATTTATTAAAGATAATCTGACTCAATTCGGTATAAAGGTTGTGGTGATCGATAGATAAATAAGATATCTCTATGCGGTCGAAGACAGAGCACCACGAGTGATACCCGTGGGTGAATGAGGTTACCGCATAACGAAGTTGTGCAACGGATCTGACGCTCAAGAACCACGGGGTTACTCAGGGTATCTATCTACAATCGCATAGAATTATAGTAGACCACGAACGACAACTGGAATCTAGGTACTGTTTTGGATTGGCAAACTTACTTTATCAAAACATTTAAACTTTTATTACGTATTTTTAACAAGCACATGAATAGACTCTACTTAACGATGTTAAAAATTGGTTGAGGAGATAATTATGCGCATTTTTATAGAATCCAAAAATTTGCTTTTAAAAGAGCAGTTAAAGACTCTTTTTTTGAGAAAAAAACAAACAGTCACAATTAATTTCCACGATGAATATATAAACGAAGCTGACATCTGCATAATCGACCACACTTTAAACACTTCAAGCAAAAGTAGTTTGGGGTTAATAAATAGTCTCTCAAAAGTTATTTTATTGCTTCCACCTAATTATCAAAAGCAAAATTTATATAAGTATTATCGTCGTGGGCTTTTGTGCTCTTTAAATGCCCCTTTGCCATTAGATATTTTGGTTAGAGTATCCTTTAACCTATATGCTCAGCAAACAGATTTTGTCACTATTGATCTTTACAGCCAAAAGAAAAAATATTCTTATAGATTCGATGATTTTATTTTAAAAAATGTCCCAATGACATTGATGCAGGTTGGATCGACAGAAGTATTAGAAATCAGTTATACAGAGCACAAAACCTTAGAAATACTACTTGAACATCCCTTTCAAGTAGTCCCCAGAGGTCAAATATTTGAAAGAATTAATCAATTCAGATCTTTTGAAAGCGATCGAATAGTTGATATTACAATACATAAACTTAGAAATATTTTCAAAAGAAATAACAAGGATAAGTTAATCAAAAGTATATATGGCGTTGGCTATATGTTACAAAGCCAAACAAAGCTAACAAAGGAGTAGTAAACTACCCCTAAACCCGCTTTTCTAAAAACTTTCCTTTTAAAAAGGATGGTACATCTTCGACAAAATAATCAATCTCAGGGTGCGCTATAAAGCGTGCATGTGCTGTATCATCAGCGTTAACAAGTACCGTTGTCATTCCCATATGTTTGGCAGGAATTAAATTATGTGATGAGTCTTCAAAAAAAACTGCTTTTTTAGGGTCTATATCCAAGCGCTCAAAGCAAAATTGATATGCTTTAGGATCTGGCTTAGGCACAAGCCCCGTACACTCTAATGTGACAACATCTTTAATCACCTCATCAAGGGATAATTTAGACATCACCCGATCCGCATGATAAAGCGAGCCATTAGTGAAAATAGATAAGTGTTTACCATTTGATTTTAAGCTATTTAACAAACCTAAAAGCTCATCATCCAAATGCAAACGCTCCAATGGCACATTATCAATCACTGCCAGAAATTCATAGGGATCAATTGCATGGTGGTGCATTAAACCATGCATTGTTGTGCCAAAGCTGTGATAATATTCTTCACGCAAAAAATCTGCTTCTTTGCGCGTTACTTTTAACTTCTCAATAATAAAGTCAGACATATTGCGTAATTGCAAATCAAAAAATGCCGAGCTTGCTGAATAAAGTGTGTTATCTAAGTCAAAAACAAAGTGTTTAAAATCTAAATGCATAAGATGTTGTAGCTATTTCCTATGGTGTCAGCTTATACCAGTTACCAAGCATTTGATAGTGTTTCTTTGCTTAAGAACTTATCGATAATTGATAATCAAAGTAAACTAGAAAAATCATCTATACTGAACACAACAGGCTATCCAAACATCCCTTTAATCGTATCCATTGTGATAAATAGTTGATTATCCCTCAGCGTTAAAAAACCATAGCGTTTATAAAATCGCTCCGCTGTATGATCTTTTGCACCAACAACCACTGCAATCGATCCTATAACCGCGCTATTGTCATAAGCACGAGCTAAAGCATCAACCAAAAGCAGCTCACCATAGCCTTTTCCTTTTGCCTCACTTTGAACTGCTAATCGACCTAATAATGTTGCCGGCAAGTATGGATATTTTGGCAGCTTCTTCGCCATTTCATCATTGATACTGGACAATTGATCCAGATGAATAATGGTTGATGAAAGCGTATAAAACCCTATTAAAGAAGAATTATCTTGCAAAATATACGTTGCACAAACGTGTCTTTTCATATCTTGTTTAGCTTGCTTGAGTATGTAGTTGTTTAATGCCACATAACCACAGTCAAATTTAATGCCAGACATTTTTTGTTTTGTTAACAACTCAATCTTTAATGCCATTAATCACCCTGCTAGGAAACAGTTTTCTTATATGTTTGATACGCTTTTTTCAGTGCATCATTAGTCTCAGGTGGATTTTCTAATGCAGTAAGAAAGTTTTTTTGTTGTGATAGCGTTAGTTTAATTAAGTTTTGTTCGGTCGTAACCTTCTTAGCAAAGCTCATCATGGCTCGCACACCAAATTCAGTTAAAGACACACCCATTAATTGAGCTGCTCTCTCAAAAATAGCTTTGCTATCATCTGTCACTTTAAACTCTATTCGCGCTGATTTACTCACAACATTACCTCATCCGTAAATTATACGGATATTATAGTTTTCAAAAGGCAATTAGGCAATTAGTCAATTATTATGATCAACACCTAATTTTTCGATCTCCAAAAACACTAAGCAATGAATCAATAATAAGTTACGTCAGCTAACACCTCTCCCCTTGTGGGAAAGGTCGTGCAGCTTAAGCTGCGCGGGTGAGGAATGTAATTGAAGTTCAATTTATTTTTGCATTATTACCAACTGCTCATATAAACCCTCAAGCGCTGGCATTTCTAGATTCTTCAAGCGTGCCATTTCAAGCACATTTTCATAAATGCTGCCAAGCTCCATCGGTTTATTTTCATTGTAGTCATACCACATACTAAAGTAAGCATGTCTGTACTCTGGCTTAGCTAAAGCAATAAGTAAATTATCAATCGCTTCAACATTAAGTTCAACGTCATAAGCATGAGCTACCGTAATAACTTCAAGCGCAATCTCGCGAATCATCTGAGTAATCTGAGGGTTACGTGCCAGTGTATTCATATCTGCTTGAAACACAACCGATGCACCATTGCATGGTGCGCTCACAAGTAATTTATGAAAGCGTAAATCCAATACACTCTCTTTCTTACTCACTTCAACAAAAGCCTTACTCAACGGACAATCAATACTTACATTATCTCTTGGCTGCAAATAAGCATAATCAATATTACATAATTGATTGTGCCATGTAACTTCATTTCCCTCTTTACTGACTTTAATATGACTTATTGCACCAATAATTGTATTACTTTCATTTATATACTTGACCAGTTTTTCTTCTTCACCAATCCCATTTTGCAATAATATAATGACTTTATTGTATAAATGCCCTAATCGCTTAAATATCGACTCATTTGCCGTTGATTTTGTGCAAATAAAAATAACATCACCATCAATATCCTCAACACAATCAACAATATCACTAAAGCTTGCAGCAAGCTTCATACCACCAGTGATCGTAAGGTCAATTGCTTGTTGATTTTCTGGCTTTTGCTTTAAAACCAACTGCACTGCAACACTTGAGTTTTGTAAGCGCACAGCAATAAATCCACCAATTGCGCCAACACCTATAATACTTACCTTCATAATCATCCTTTTTCATCCTAGCTTGCCTTATGGTATATTGCCCGTAATGTGATTACTAACCCGATGGTAACGGTAACTGGCGATGTGAATATCGACCAGATGAACTCAATATAGCCAAATATTAGCATTCGTGGTGATTTACTCACAACATCACCCATCTGTAAACTGTCTCGATATTTTAGATTTCAAAACATGATTAGTCAGTATTATGATAAAAGCTTGTAGATAAATTTGACGTCTAAAACCAATGCTGTTAAATTTGTACAGAATGGTTATTTATGGGGGAAGTTTTGACCTATTCAATTGTTGCAAAAGAAAATGAGACTTACGCAGTAGCAACTGTCACTGCATCGATCTGCGTGGGTGGCTTTGTACCACACGCTTTTTGCGATGTGGGGGCAATTGCTACACAAGGCTATTATACGAACATATTATATGCAGATAAAATTAAGCATGCTATACAAATGGGAAGCACTGCGGAAGACGCAATAAACAAAGCTATACTCGCCGATATAAATCGTGAATATCGCCAGCTAATTGTCGTTGATAAAATGGGCAATACTGCAGCGCATACAGGTTGTAAAAACGAAGGCTATGCTGAAGCAATTTGTCAGAGAAATGTTGCAGTCGCAGGTAATCGACTTCAAAGCAATAGAGTGCTTGAAGACATGCTTGACGGGTATTTCTGCGCGGAAGGTAACCTTGTCGATAGGTTAATATTAGCATTAGAATCTGGCTTAAAAGCAGGAGGTGATAAAAAAGGTGCCGTTTCCACTGCCATTAAAGTTGTAAATGCAAATAAAAGCCCTATCGACTTAAGGATTGACTCAACGCAACGCCACCTTCTTATAGATGAATTGAGAGACTTATACCAAAAGTATTGTCATATCGACTTTCAGTCATTTATTAATGCCATTCCAACCAAAAGCGCCTACAGCAAAGCAGGTAATGACCCATAGCTAATCTCGGCAAGCGTAATATAAAAATTAACAAAATGAAATAAAACATATAAAGATGGGAAATAAAATGATTCATTACGACGAACAAGAAATAAGCACATACTTCGAGCAAGCATCGCAGTTTTCTTCAAGCCAAAAAGGAGTAACTCGCTTATACTGTTCAAAAGAACATAAAGAGTTTCTCCCAGTACTAAAGAGCTGGATGGAAGAAGCAGGTTTAGAGGTTCATTTAGATGCTATAGGAAATCTCAGAGGTCTATATAAAGGAGAGAATAGAAGCAAAACACTAATCATAGGATCTCATCAAGACACAGTCATTGAAGGCGGAAAATATGATGGCATTTTAGGTGTTCTTTTACCGTTGTATGTGCTGAAAAAATTATATGAAAACAATGTCAGCGTCCCTTGCAACATTGAGTTAGTAGCCTTTGGTGATGAAGAAGGTGTTCGTTACCCTGAAACACTTTTGGGTAGTAGGGCATTATGTGGCAATGTTACAAATGAAGACTTAACCATTGTTGACAAAGATGGGATATCATTGGTTGATGCCTTAAAATTTATTGGTGCAGATCCAAATAAACTTGCAGAATGCTCATACAGCAAAGACGAAGTTATCGGTTTTTTTGAGGTTCATATAGAACAGGGCCCTGTACTTGAGGAAAAAAAACTACCTGTTGGCATTGTTACAGCAATCACAGGCATTGAACGCCACCGCATAAAGCTTCAAGGACAAGCAAATCATGCAGGAACAACACCGATGCATTTGCGTAAAGATGCACTACTAGCAGCAGCAAACATCGTCTGTTATGCAAATAACCTTTTTGCCCAAACTGAAAACCTAGTCGGTGTTGTTGGTGAGCTAACAGTGAAACCAAATGCCGTCAACGTCATTCCTGACAGTGTTGAGATGACTGTTGAAATACGCTCTCCTACTCCAGAAATACGTCAAGATGCCGCTAAGAAAATATACCAATATGCAAACGATGTAGCTAAAAAATCACAAATACAAATAAATGCCAACAAAAACTATCAAATGGATGGTGCTAGATGTGACTCTAATCTACAACAGCAGCTTGCAAAAGCAATAACTTCACTTGATATCCCAGCATTTCACTTATTTAGTGGCGCAGGACATGATGGGCTTGCTATGCAGAGTTTAACACCCATTGCTATGCTATTTTTGCGCTGCAAGGCTGGATTAAGCCATCACCCACAAGAAGAGATTGATTTTAAAGACACTATCATAGCTGCCCAAATACTTGAACACTTTATAAAACACATTGAAATCTAACATAATATAATACCTGGGGGGGGGACATGAATAAACATAAAGTACAAAATAATTTTTTCATAGAGGATCATCTTACTAACGAGTCAGCTAAAAAATGGTATCAAAAAATTGATGACCCAATGGCATTGATATTTTACATATTGGTTATTGCAGTTATTTTAACCTATTTGATTCCTGCTGGAGAGTTCCACAGAATTACAGTCAATGGAAAAGTCACCGTAGTCGCGCATTCATACCACCATATTAAGCAAACACCCGTTAATATTTTTGATATGTTTGTCGCCATTCCAAAAGGCCTTTTAGCTGCTGGGCAATATTTATTTATTGTGTTTATAGCTGGAGGGTTATTTCATTTACTCTCAATATCAGGAGCATTAGAAAATGCAATTGGGACAGCGGTCAAACATATTGGGGTTGAAAAAAAGAACGTATTAATCTTTTTAGCAACTTATCTTTATGGCATTTTTGGCATAAGTGTGGGCTTTGAGAATAACATCGCGTTAATTCCTATCGCAATATTAATTTCCTCTGCACTTAATTTATCTAATGTTGTAGGAGTCTGTATTGCTGTTGGTGGAATTGGTATTGGTTTTGCCTTATCTCCTATCAATCCTTATACAATTGGCGTGGCTCAACATCTAGCACAACTACCTTTGTTTTCAGGGGCTCTATTAAGGAGCATTCTCGTTTTTGTCACATTATCAGCACTAGCTTATTACATAGTACGCTTTGTAGCTCCTAAACACCAAATTTTCGAACAAAGTGATAAAGAATATGATTTGTCGCTAACAAAAGAACTACATGAATATTCTATGTCATTAAAAGATAGTCTTATTATTGCAACCTTATTCATTGGCATTATCATTATTGCTCTTGGCTCTGCATTTATAGACGGATGGTATATTAATCAAATTGCTGCTGTTTTTTTAATAGTGGCCTTTATTGTTGCAATCATCAATAGATACTCCCCAAATTACTTTATTCAGACCATGATAAAAGGAGCCTCTACTGTCACAGCTGGTGCTTTAGTGATTGGCATGGCTGCATCCATCAAGGTGGTTCTAGAGCAAGGACACATTATTGATACAATTATATATCACCTAAGTGGATCACTAGATAATATTCCAACCATGCTATCAGCTATTCTGATGAGCGTCGTTCAAGGAATAATAAACTTATTTATCCCTGGAGGGTCTGGGCAAGCTCTAGCAACAATGCCTGTGCTTTTACCTGTTGCTCAACTCATTGGAATGAGTAAGCAGTTGATGATATTGGCATTTCAAATAGGGGACGGGCTTACCAACCTTATAGTACCAACCTCGGGCGGAACGCTTGCTATGTTAGCTCTAGGGCGAGTTTCTTATACTAGTTGGTTAAAAGTAATACTCCCATTTATGCTTTTTGCTTATCTAATATCTTGGTTGTTTATAGCAATTGGTTACTTTATTGGTTATTAACGTATCTACCATTACCAGAGTTCACCCCGCAAAAGACAAAGCAAGAAACTCTGGAAAATGGTTTGTGTTGGGTATATATTTCCTCTTATTAGCTTAAAACAAAAGAGTATTACCATGCCCATTCGTTCATTTAATGGCAAAACACCCAAGATTGCCCGTGATGTATTTATTGACCCCATGGCAACAGTAACTGGAGATGTGAGTATTGGTAGCATGAGCTCGGTGTGGCCAAATGTTAGCATTCGTGGTGATTTACTTAATATTACCATTGGTAGCAAAACCAACATCCAAGACAATTCGATTTTGCACACGACACAATTTCTTGATAGCCTAGGCACTGGCTATGATACACGCATAGGTGACGAGGTAACCATTGGTCATAGCGCCGTTATCCATGGCTGCCATATTGGCAATCGCGTCTTAATTGGCATGGGGGCCATTATTTTAGATGGCGCCATTATTGAAGATGATGTCATTGTTGGCGCGGGTTCTCTGGTGCCACCAGGTAAACGCCTTCTATCAGGTTTTTTGTATATTGGCTCCCCTACTGCTCAAGCTCGCCCATTAAAGGATAGTGAAAAGGTTTATATTAAAGCCAATGCTCAAAATTATGCTGAAGTCATGCAAATACATAAAAAAGAGCTTGGGGTCTAAAGCTAATGTTTAAAAAACATATCCCCCCTGCTATTGCTTTATATTCCTTGACTACTGTTTTTATTTTACTAATAACAGGTTGTACTACTATCAGCACACCTAAAACACCGCTTACTCCCATCGTCCCAAATCAAGAAAATATAGCATACAAACAAAGTTTTCAACCGAATCAAAATACTGAACTCAAGCTAGCCCAAGCTTGGCAAAGCTATCAGCAAAGCTTACAAAAACTAACCCAATGGCAAGCATCTGGTGTGATTGGGATTATCATCAATCACAAAGGAGAATCGGCTAACTTTATCTGGAAACAAAACAAACATGACTTTTGGATTCAAATTTATGGACCATTAGGCATAGGTGCAACCACTTTTTCTGGCAATAGTAACGAAGTTAAGTTAAAGCGTAGCAATGGCGAGGTTATCAAGTCTCAGAGCCTTCAACAACTTATGCAGTCACAACTTGGCTGGAGTTTACCGATTGAAGGCTTGTATTATTGGGCGCGTGGCTTATATATGCCGCAAGTACCTTACAGCAAAACACTCAATAATTTTGGCTTGGTGCAAAATTTAAAACAGCAAGGCTGGCAAATCCAATATAAAGACTACATGCTCTATGACAATCAATATCCGCTTGCTGAGAAAATCATATTTCGCTATGGTGACGATTTAAAAATTACACTTGTGATTAAATCATGGCTTTTAAACCCATAACTTACACTTCCTATGCCAAGATCAATCTTTTTCTACACATTACGGGTAAACGTGATGATGGCTATCACAACCTACAAACTTGGTTTCAATTTGTTGATTTAAAAGACTTCCTACACTTTTCATTAAGAGAAGATGGGCATATTAAACTATCAGCCAATGTGAGCATCGGCAAAGATCAAGATAATCTAATCTACAAAGCTGCACTTGCATTAAAACCCTTTGCCAAAGCTAATACAGGTATTAATATTCATCTTGATAAAAACATCCCCATGGGCGCAGGACTAGGGGGTGGTAGCAGCAATGCAGCAACAACACTTATTGCACTCAATAAACTATGGCAATGCCAGCTTTCTGATGGTCAACTACATAAGATTGGACTGAGTCTTGGGGCTGATGTACCGATATTCTTATTCCAGAAAGCTGCGTGGGCAGAAGGCATTGGCGAGATATTAACACCTAAGCCTTATATCGAACAATATGCCTTAATTATTAAACCTCAATTTCATGCTAGTACTGCCGTTTTATTTAATCACCCTAAGCTCAATAAATCTAAAGTAATCTTAGATAATGCAAAAACCATAAATCCACTACTGCACGAAAATGTGTTTTTTGAAGTCATCAATACCCTTTACCCTGAAGTGATTAATGAACTGCAAAATTTACCTCAAGCCAATGACCTAAGACTCACTGGTACAGGTGCTTGTTTTTACCTCCTGAGCACGGATTACCATCAGCTTTTACAAAATCAGAAAAAGTTAGAAAAAGATGTTGACAGTTGGATAGTGAAAACATTAAACTTTGCACCTGTCGAGCAATGACAACCCCTTAACTAAGCGGTTTTCACGATCAATATTGGGCTGTCGCCAAGCGGTAAGGCAACGGGTTTTGATCCCGTCATGCGCAGGTTCGAATCCTGCCAGCCCAGCCATAGAACATCATGTTTTTTCAAGATAAAATAAATAAGTTTAAGATATATCCATTTTTTATTGAAGCATTATCAGTATACCTCTGGTCTATTAAAATACTACTGTATTAATCAAAGGAAATACCGATTTCATAGATGAGCAAATTGAGGCTTATACCGCTCGTAAATCATTTTGCGGTGTTAGATGTCGAAGAAGTTTTTGATGTTTTTGGGTGATGGAACTGCAGGCAATAGCTGGGACTATTGGCAAAATTGCATCACCCAAAAGGGCGCAAAATTCAATGACAAAAATGCTGTAAAATGGTTTATGGGCGGTATAAGTATGAATTATTGCACAACACGTTAAACCAATATCTGTTCTAACTCTAACTGCACTTGATAATGCATTAATACTTCTTGCTTGATATGCTCAACTAGTTGAAGTATCTGCTCTCCAGTGGCATTACCGGTATTGATAATCACACCACCGTGCTTTGGTGATATCTGCGCACCACCAATTTGAAATCCTTTAAGACCTATTTTTTCAACCATTTCACCAACGGTAATATGGTAATTAGGGCGCTTAAACACGCTTCCCGCACTTGGCTCACAGGGTAGCTTTGCTTGACGCTGTGAAAGAATATTATCCATTTTAGCTTTAATTTCTATTTGCGGCTTTAGCGATAAATCAAAACACGCCCCAAGAATAATCACAGTTCTTGTTTTAAACATTGAATAGCGATAACCATAATCGATATCCGCTTTATCAATCCGCTTTAGTGTAAAGCTCTCACTATCCAAAATATCAACATAACGTACATGATCATAAATTTCATCGCCATAAGCGCCCGTATTCATAATCATCGCCCCACCAATACTTGCCGGCACATCAAAAAATGTCTCAACACCACTTAAACCATGATCATAAGCGTATAAGGATAGCTCTTTTAACAACACGCCAGCTTCAGCATAAACACCGTCGCTCACGTGCGAGATCTTTTTAAACTGATCCTTAATCACAACAAAAACCACATCGTCATACACGCTTTGCGTCAAAATAATATTACTGCCATTACCCAAGATAACCACTTTTGTGTGTCGCTTGTAGATTTCAATGATTTCATCTATCGATTGCGGGAAATACACATGCTTGGCAAAGCTTTCGATATGATAAGTATTGTAAGCCTTTAACGAAAACATAATCACTCTTCTTTATCAATACTGATGTGCATAAAGTGGGTAAGGTTCTCAAGCAAATTCTCATAGCCACGAAAAATTTGCTCTGCTGAAGTAATCGTACATACCTGATCGGATAACGAGGCTCCCATCAACACTGCCATTCCAGCTCTGAGATCATAGCTTTTCATACTTGTGGCATGCAAAGGCTCAACAATATCACCAAACACTTTGATCTTATTACCTTGGTAATCTATCGGGAAGTTAAGCTTTTTAAGCTCATCAACATATTTGATGCGCTCGGGGTAAACGGTATCAGTAATCTCAGATACACCATCGGCTTTAGCACACATCACCGCAAAAATGGGTTGTAGATCTGTTGGAAACTCAGGATAAGGCATTGCTATAATGTTCACCGGTGTTAATACGCTTTTTTTACCATAAAAGCAAATACGGCTATGCTCTGCATCAAACTGCCATTTCGCTCCCATTTGCTTTAAAACATCAAGCGGTTTTGCAATATACTCTTTGGTATCAACCCCTTCAACACACACATTTAAACCATGCAAATAGGCCAAAGCCGCATAGGTCATTGTCTGAATACGATCATACATTACACGGAAATTCACACCAGAGAGCTTCTCGACACCGTCGATCTGCATCATGCGTGCACTGTGGTCGATTTTGATCTTAGCACCCGCATAATTTAAAAAACTTGCAACCTCTATCACCTCGGGCTCTAGTGCAATATTCTTAAGCTTCACTTGCGCAGTTCCTGTTGTAGCATATAGCATCAAGTTGATACTTGCTCCCACCGATGGATAACGCAATGTGTGCTCAATCGATTTATCTGCATGATGCTCAATCACAATATGATATTCATCATGCGTGACCTTTGCCCCCAAAGCTTCAAAACCTAATAGGTGAATATCAAAAGGTCTTTGCTCGCTAAATGAGCAGCCTCCAGGGTAGCCTATTTTCAACACACTGACTTTTTTAGCTAAAGCGCCAAGCAGCATCAGTGATGTTCGTGTGCGTCGCGTGTAATTACTAGAAAGCTCTATTTTATTGACTTTTTGCGGAGAAGTGACAGTTACCACACCTTCTTGACTATCAACTTTTCCTCCAATTGCCTGCAAGATATCACACACGGCATGGTAATCACGCAGGCTTGAAGGCACATTATCAAACGTTGTTGCTTCTTCAGTTAGCAAACTAGCAAAAAGCAAGTGCAACAAGGCATTCTTAGCACCTGATAATTTAATATTAACATCCTGAAGATGGTGACGTTTACTGACTTTTAACTGCATAAAATAACTAATCTTTGTGTTGCTTTAAAGCCCGTTTTTTCTGCATTTTCTCCTTTTGGGTTTGCTTATCCCTATAACGTTGCAATGGTGTTGATTTTTTTTGTTTCGTCGGTTCATAAGGATTTTCAGATTGCTTAAACTCAAAACTAATTGGCGTGCCTACCAAGTTAAAAGCCTCACGGAAAAATTTCTCTAAATAGCGCTTATATGACGCAGGCAAATTATTTACCTGATTACCATGAATCACGATAATTGGCGGATTGTGCCCGCCCATATGTGCATACTTTAGCTTAATCCTTGATTTACCTGACATCGGTGGCACATGATCTTGTGTTGCCATTTTTAAGACTTGTGTTAATTCTGGTGTCGCTATCCTTTTGGTGGCACTTTTATAAGCATGTTTCAATGATGCAAACAGATGTCCAACATTGGTGCCGTGTAATGCCGAGATAAAATGAATATCAACATAGTCTTTTAAAAACACCAAACGACGGTTGATCTCTTCTTTAAGGTTTTCTCTATCTGAGGCGCTCATGCCATCCCATTTATTGACCGCAATAACCATCGCCCGTCCAGCATTCAAGGCAAAGCCCATCAAGTGCATATCTTGATCGGTTAATCCTTCTTTGGCATCAATCAACACAATCACCACATTAGCATCTTTGATCGCTTGCAAAGTTTTAACCACCGAGAATTTCTCAAGTGTTTCGCGCACCTTACCTTTACGGCGAATACCTGCTGTATCGATAATTGTATAATCTTCATCATTGCGCGAGAAAGGAATATACACACTATCAATCGTGGTGCCAGGCATATCATAAACAACCACTCGATCTTCACCTAACATACGATTGGTTAGTGTTGATTTACCAACATTCGGACGACCTATTAAAGCAAAGCGAATACCGCGCTTGTTGGCTTCACCTTCAGCATGTTCGGAGTCTTTAATTGCTTTATCACACAAAGGTAATAAAGTATCTGATAATAAGTTACTCACACCACGCCGATGACTCGCTGCAATTGCAAATAATGCTTCAAAACCCAGTGAGTAAAAATCAGCTGCGGCAACCTCTTCCTGCATCCCATCGGTTTTGTTAATCACTAGCACTGAAGGCTTACCACGTGTACGCAGAAGCTCAGCAATGTACAGATCTCCCGCAGTTAACCCAGCTTGCGCATCAACAACGAAGTAAACAAGATCTGCCTCTTCAATGGCAAGCACAGATTGATCAGCCATTGATCCATCAACACCGGCGTCATTATCAGATAAGCCACCCGTATCAATGACGATAAAAGGTTGCTCCTCAAATTCCGCTTGACCATACTGGCGATCACGCGTCACCCCTGGCATATCATAAACCAACGCATCACGCGTGCGTGTTAAAGCATTAAAAAGTGTCGATTTACCGACATTGGGACGACCAACTATAGCAATGACAGGAATCATAATTCTAGAACTTAAGTACTCTTGATATTTCTGCTTGGCACTATAGCTTATTTAGGTCTAAAGAACAAATGCTGATACGCGATCAACGCAACCTTTCGCGTGGTTCGTCATGATCACCATCCTTATGATCATTATTCTCATTTTCACTCTGTTCCTGCTGGATAAATTTTTCGTCCTCTTGACGAGCTTTCTCGATTAACGAATTCATTTTATTACCATAAGCTAATGATTCATCATAGAAAAAGCGTAAAGCCGGCGCGACACGTAAACGCAGCTCTTTGGCAAGCGCTGTACGGAAAAAGCCCTTGGCTGAATCTAATGCTTTTACCACTTGTGACGGATGCGTTTCCGTGCTTAATGATGAGAAAAACACCTTAGCATAAGATAAATCTTTAGATACCTCGACACCGGTGATAGAAACCCATTGCAAACGCGGATCACGGACTTTGGTTGCTAGCAATGCGACGATGATCTTTTGAATCTCATCACCAACACGCTCAACGCGTGAATTACTTGCCATAATTATATCTCTCTCTTGATTTCAACCGTTTCAAAGACTTCGATTTGGTCACCAACTTTAACATCATTATAGTTCTTAACACCAATACCGCATTCTATGCCTTTTTTGACTTCAACGGCATCATCTTTGAAGCGTTTTAACGATTCTAAAGAACCTTCGTAAATTACCACTTGATCACGCAATACACGAATCGGGTTGTGTCGTTTAATCACGCCATCAATAACCATACAACCGGCAATCGAACCAAACTTCGATGATCTAAAGACATCACGCACTTCAGCAACACCGATGATTTGTTCTCTCAGTTCAGGCGATAGCATTCCCGACATCGCTTGCTTCACATCATCGATTAGATCATAAATAATGCTGTAATAACGTAGTTCAATACCGTCAGTCTCGGCTTGCTTTCTAGCCGTTGCATCCGCACGAACGTTAAAGCCAAAAAGCACCGCTTGAGAAGCAACTGCCAGTGACACATCTGAAATGGTAATTCCACCAATGCCTGATGCAATAACCTCGACTTTAATCTCATCATTACTAAGCTTAACCAATGATTCGCGAATCGCTTCAACTGAACCTTGAACGTCCGCTTTAACGATCACGTTCAAGGTTTGACGTTCACCTGTGGACTCACCCATACGATCAAATAAGCTTGATAACTTACTGGCTTGCTGCTGCTTCAAACGCTCATCTTTTTTCTTTTGCGATCTGAACTCAGCTACTTCACGTGCTGTTTTCTCATCTTTAACAGCAACCATCTCATCTCCGGCATTAGGCACACCTGAAAGACCTAGTATCTCAACAGGCGTTGACGGACCTGCCGTGTTAATTTTTTGCCCAAGGTCACTCATCATCACACGAATACGTCCGTATTCGGTACCACATAATACAATATCACCTTGATTTAGTTCACCACTTTGCACCAACACAGATGCAACAGCTCCACGACCTTTATCTAAGCGTGATTCAATGACAACACCTTTTGCTAAGCCTTTATCAACCGCTTGAAGCTCTAATACTTCAGCTTGTAGTAATACAGCATCTAGTAGCGCATCAATACCTAAACCTGATTTAGCTGAAACATGAGCGAACATGACATCGCCACCCCACTCCTCAGAGATGACATCAAGCTGTGAAAGCTCAGTTTTAACACGATCCGGATCTGCTTCAGGTTTATCCATTTTATTCACTGCAACAACAATCGGCACTCCAGCAGCACGCGCATGCTGAATTGCTTCTTTTGTCTGTGGCATCACACCATCATCAGCAGCAACCACAAGAATAACAATATCAGTACTTCCAGCACCACGGGCTCGCATTGCAGTAAAGGCTTCATGCCCAGGGGTATCCAAGAATGTAATCTGACCTTTTTGTGTTATTACGGAATAAGCACCAATATGCTGTGTAATACCACCAGCTTCACCTACAGCAACACGCGTTTTACGAATATAATCCAAAAGAGACGTCTTACCATGGTCAACGTGTCCCATAATGGTTACGACTGGTGCACGTGGTCTAATCTCTTGACTTGAAGAATCAACAACTACCGTCTCTTCTAATGTCTCATCACGATGCAATGTGTATTCATGACCTAACTCTTCAACGATCAAAATTGCTGTTTCTTGATCTAGTGGCTGATTAATCGTTGCCATCACACCCATTTTAAATAGCACCTTGATAAGCTCAGCAGCTTTTACTGCCATTTTTTGTGCTAGCTCATTGACCGTGATACCTTCAAAAATCACGACTTGTTTCATGGCTTTTTCAACCGGCTTGGTGAATTGCTGTGTTTTGACTTTGTTTAACTGCAATTTCTTAGACTTAGAATTTTTACGCGAAAAACCATAACCGTCGTCGTCATCATACAGCCCACGTGAGCCTTTCTTAGCTAAGGTTGATTTTGACTTTTTTGCACCTTTGCGTGAGTCATTGTCTTCATTTTCATTTGATCTACGCTTTGTTTTATCAAGCGTTTTCTTGTGCGTAGCTTTTGCCTCATTAACTGAATTATTGTCTACTACTTTATCTTCAACAACCTCCGGTCTTGATGTGATTTTAAAACCATTATTTTTTGGCTTTTCAGCGGATTTTTCAGTAATCATAAAACCACTATCGGATGCTTGATCTACTGCATTATCAGTGGTTGACTGCTTCTCAGCTTTTGCTGGCTTCTCTAATTTTTTAGGTTTGGGAATAGACTTACCAGTTTGCGCTTTAACTTCTTTTGCTTCTGGCGGCACACTATCAATAGCCACCTCTTCTGCTTTAGGATCTGCTTGAGGTTGCTCCGACGCTATCACTTCTTCTGCCACATTACCGTTTGCTACAATAGTGTCTTGTGTCACCTGTGATTCAATCGCTGACTCATTATGAACACCATCATTAACCTGTTCAACATCAACTGATTCATGCTGTTTGGCAACAAGTGTTTCATCCTCAATCTGCTCCTCAGTAACATCAACTGCTGGTGCAACAAGCGTCTTCTTTTTACGCACTTCAATATTAACCTTGCGATTACCGGCAACTTTCAACTGTTTTGTTGTCTTTCTCTGCAAAGTTACTGATGATTTCTTCTCCGTTGAACCACCTTGGATAAAGCTAAGAAGCTGGTTTTTTTCGGCATCAGTTACTAAATCATTGATGCTTTTCTTATGCACACCTGATTGTTCAAACTTCTCAAGTAGTACACTTTCATTAATTTTTATTAGTTTGGCTAGTTGCGCCACTGTCATCTCTGCCATCACATTTCTCCTACTTCTCGTTATCCTCTTCAAACCAAGGTGCACGCGCAGTCATGATCAAAGCTGCCGCCTCATCTTCAGAGATCGAAATAATTTCGCGTAAATCATCAACGGCTAACTCAGCTAAGTCTTCCATTGTAATCACATCTTGTTGCGCTAATGCATCTGCCCACTCAGCCGTCATACCTTCCATATTCAACAAGTCTTCCGCTGGCTTGTTCGCAGCTAAGGCTTGTGAAATAAGCGCCGTCTTGGCTCGCTCTTGCAATTCCTCACAAATTTCGTTATCAAAACCTTCAATCTCAAGCATTTCCTCACGCGCCACGTAAGCAACTTCTTCAAGACTCGAAAAACCTTCCTCGATCAATACTTCAGCAATATCTTGATCGATATCCAAAGCTTCCATAAACAGCTGAATGTTTTTCTCTTCTTCTTCTTGCTGCGCTTTTTCAGCAACAGAGCTTGAGATAACATTGATATGCCAGCCGGTTAAAGCAGTTGCCAAACGCACGTTTTGACCACTTTTACCTATCGCTTGTGATAATTGATCTTCTTGCACAGCAACCTGCATTGCTTGCCTGTCTTCATCTTGGACAATAGAAGTCACTTCAGCCGGAGCTAGCGCATTCATTACAAACTGTGCTGGATTATCATCCCACAATACGATATCAACACGCTCACCTTGTAACTCATTAGTGATCGCTTGAATTCGTGAACCTCGCATTCCAACGCATGCCCCAACAGGATCAATACGCTTGTCATTTGATTTTACAGCCACTTTAGCACGTGAACCTGGATCACGCGCAATGCTGACGATATCCATTAACTCCTCAGCCACTTCAGGTACTTCAAGAATCAATAAGGCATGTAACATTTTTTTATTAGCGCGTGACAAAATAATTTGCGGCCCCTTACCATCATCATCAATACGCAAAACGCACGCACGCAGCTTATCATTTAAACGATAATTCTCTTTAGGCAACAGCTCTTTTCTAGGCAGGACACCTTCAGCATTTTCACCCAGATCAATAATTAAAAAATCACGCGTGGTACGCTTAACTTCACCATAAACAATCTTGCCAACTTTATCACGAAACTTTGCCACCATTAAGCGGCGTTCTTCATCACGGACTTTTTGCATAATGATTTGCTTAGCAGTCATCGCCGCAATGCGTCCAAACTCAACCGAGTCAACAGGCTCCATCAGCACATCACCAACGACTACGTTATGCCCTTTCTCTTGAGCAACATCAACATATAGCTCTGCTGCATAATTCTCAATCTCATGATCTTCATCAACGATTTGCCATTGACGATATGTCTCATAGTCACCGGTTTTACGATCAATCTTAACGATAATTTCAGCATCCTCTTCAAAACGCTTTTTAGTTGCCATCGCCAAGGCTTCTTCCATGGCTGAAAAAAGTAAATCTCTTGAGACTTCCTTCTCATTAGCAACGGTTTCAATAACCAGTAGTAACTCTTTACTCATAACTTTCACCTATATCCACATTATTAAAGGTTAAAACTTTGGCACAACGCGCATTTTATCAACATTGTGAAAATCAAAACGAATTTCTTCGTCTTCTTCTGTTTTAACTAGCACCTCATCATTAGCTACTGAGATAATCACACCTTTAAAGCGGCGGCGATTGTTCTCCGTTGCTTGACGCAACTGTACTTTAACTTCAAACCCCTCCAGTGCCTTTGCCTGCAATGCATTAAACACGCGACGATTCACCCCTGGAGAAGAGACTTCCAACGAATAAGCACCACTGATTGGGTCTTCAACGTCTAAAATTGCACCCACAGCACGACTGACTTCTTGACAGTCATCAATTGAAATACCTTCTTCATGATCGATAAAAATACGCAAGGTCATACTGCCAGTATCTGCAGAATATGCATCCATTTCAATCCCCCATAAAATAAATCCAAGGCTCTCTACTTCTGGCGCAATAAGCGCTTTTAACTGATCAATCAACATTCCAACACACTCCTTGGGATATAAAAAAAGGACTACTATGAGTCCTTTTTATCTACAAAACAAAAAGGCCCATAAGGGCCCGAAATTTTTCAAAATCTTTTTAGGTTGGTAGCGGGGGCTGGATTCGAACCAACGACCTTCGGGTTATGAGCCCGACGAGCTACCAGGCTGCTCCACCCCGCGTCAACTGTGGGACATATTAGCAAATTTTTTTTAAATTGCAAGACTTAAGTTTGAAATTTTCTTAATCACTGAGATAACATTGAAAATGTTCAGCGACATGGGCAACCGTCGAGGATGATTTGCTTAATGACAGCGCTTGTACTCTCTAAGGACAGAGTTAATTTTTGTTTGGTAGCCTTTACCCATTGATTTAAAATAATCAATAACATCGCTATCTAGACGAATTGTTATAGATTTTTTCTTATGGGCTAAAGGCTCAAATTGAGCCCAATCAGCATCACCCATATCAACGCTATCAGAATAATCAATCTCGCTATCTTTCATCTGCTTAATAGCGCTTAATTGCTGCTTGATATTTGGTTTTTTCTCTTTCATTTGCTTTCCTCATTGATATGATTCTAATATTACCACTTCGCTTCGCGTATACAATATTAAACAAAGAGCCATCATACATTGAATAAGCTATATACCTGGTTTCGCCGTAGTCAACTCTGTTATCAATTGCAACAAGCATCAAGTCATTAAAAAGATATTCAGCAAGCTCAAATGACACTTTGTGCTTTTCCAAATTTAATAGACTTTTTGCTTCATCCCATTCAAATTTCATATTTATCGCAACTGATATCACCTAAATAAAGCGTACATACAAAAGTAATTACTGTCAATATGTGTTAATGATTCTGGGATAGAAATAGAGAATGACTTGTTTAATAGCCCAACCACACCACATAACTTTGTGTAAAAAAAAATGATAATTACACAAACCATTCGATTGAACTAGAATATAATTGATATTTTTGCGACCTTGTGAAAATAACTACTGTTTTTACTTTGATTTTCAAACAGATTGAAACCCTTGCAGTAAAAGGCTTTGAAGATGGTGGTCGCTACTGGACTCGAACCAGTGACCCCTACCATGTCAAGGTAGTACTCTAACCAGACTGAGCTAAGCGACCAATGAGCGGAGATTATAATTCGTTTATAGAAAATCACAAGCCCATTTCGTGATTTTCTGCCAACTTTAACAATTAAGCGTTAACAGGCTCTTTTGCTAGGTTATTAATAACCTGATTAAGTGTCGCACTTGGGCGCATTATTTTTTCAATTTTTTGCGCATTCGGATGATAATAACCATCAATATCGACGGCAACACCTTGAGCGTCATTAAGTTCAGCGACAATTTTAGCTTCATTATCTTTAAGCACTTGTGCTACTGGCTTAAATACATGAGCTAATTGCGCATCTTGCGTCTGCTTAGCTAAACTTTCCGCCCAGTACATTGCCAAATAAAAATGACTACCACGATTATCAAGCTCACCTACTTTGCGTGATGGTGATTTATTATTATCTAAGAACTTAGCATTTGCCTGATCTAATGCATCGGCTAATACGCGCACTTTGCTATCATTTGTTTTATTGGCTAAATCATCTAAAGAAGCGGCTAATGCTAAAAACTCCCCTAATGAATCCCAACGCAAATGATTCTCGGCGACTAGTTGCTGTACGTGCTTAGGGGCCGAACCACCTGCTCCTGTTTCATACAATCCACCACCGGCTAGTAGTGGCACGATCGATAGCATCTTAGCACTTGTGCCTAGTTCCAATATCGGGAATAGATCTGTTAGATAATCACGCAATACATTACCTGTTGCTGAGATCACGTCTTTACCGGCTTTGATCGCTTTAAGTGAAAAGCGCGTTGCTTCAACCGGTGACATAATATGTATCTCAAGACCACTGGTGTCATGAGTTTTAAGATAGGTTTTTACCTTAGCAATCAAATTCGCATCATGCGCGCGCTTGTCATCTAACCAGAACACAACAGGTGTATTGGTAATACGCGCACGTGACACAGCTAACTTCACCCAATCTTCAATCGCAACATCTTTGGTTTGACACATACGCCAGATATCACCCTTTTCGACATCATGTGATAACAGTGTATTACCATCAGCATCAATAACACTGATTTTACCGTCAGCCGTGATTTCAAACGTCTTATCATGTGAGCCATATTCTTCTGCTTTTTTTGCCATTAAGCCGACATTAGCCACACTACCCATCGTCGTTGGATCAAACGCCCCATGCACTTTACAAAAATCAATTGTTTCTTGGTAAACACCAGCATATGAGCGATCAGGAATCATCGCCTTTGTATCCTGTAACTGACCATCACGCCCCCACATCTTACCAGAAGAGCGGATCATCGCAGGCATAGATGCATCAACAATAACATCATTTGGCACGTGCAAGTTGGTAATTCCTTTATCAGAATCAACCATCGCAAGTTCAACGCGCGTCTTATAAACATTCTCAAGGTCTTGTTTAATTGCCGCTTGCTCAGCTTCTGGCAAGCTCTTAATCTTGGTATATACATCACCAATACCATTATTGGGATTAACACCAAGCTTGGCAAAAACATCTGCATATTTGTTAAAGACATCCTGATAATAAATACTCACTGCATGTCCAAAGATAATTGGATCAGACACTTTCATCATTGTTGCTTTCATATGTAGTGATAGCAACACATCATCTTTTTGCGCTAGATCAATTTGCTCAGCAAAGAATGCTCTTAACGCCTTAACCGACATTTTAGAGGCATCAATAACTTCACCCTTTAATAATGGAAATTCTGACTTAAGTGTCTCACTTAAGCCCGCCTTATCGGTAAATACTATTTTCACCTTGGTATCATTAGCGATAACCGTTGATACTTCACTACCATAAAAGTCATCACCTGACATGTGAGCCACATGTGATTTAGAGCCTTTATCCCATGCGCCCATTGAGTGCGGATGTTTTTTTGCATACTCTTTTACCGCTTTAGCCACACGACGATCTGAATTCCCTTCACGCAACACTGGGTTAACAGCACTGCCAAGCACCTTCGCGTAACGCGCTTTTGTTTCTTTTTCTTCAGCCGTTTTCGCATCAACTGGGTAATCAGGAATCGGATATCCTTGTGATTGCAACTCAGCAATTGCCGCTTGCAATTGTGGGATTGATGCGCTGATATTTGGCAGCTTGATGATATTTGCATTTGGTGTTTTAGCGAGTTCACCTAAAATAGCTAACTCATCTTCGTGACGTTGTTCCTTGGTTAATGACTCCGGAAAATGAGCAAGTATTCTTGCTGCAAGTGAGATATCTTTTGTTTCAACATCTATACCACAAGGCTTAGTAAACGCCTCAATAATCGGCAGTAATGAATAAGTTGCCAACATTGGCGCTTCATCTGTATGGGTATAAATTAGCTTTGTTGAGCTCATGCTTATGTCCTCTTATCTTTTGAATATATATACCGCTCATAAACCATTTCACAATATTTCTGCCATTGAATTTTCCACCCTTTTGACTGACTGAATTTTGGCAACAGTCCTAGCTATTACCTGCAACCCAATCTCCCAAAAACATCAAAAATTTCTTCGGCACTGAACACCGCAAAATGATCTACAAGCGGCATCAATCAGTGATTGCTACATTAAATTCGCGCCTTATCATAACAAAATATATGCTTGACGCCTATCTTATGTTTGACGCAATTGAATATCTTGCTATAATCGCCATGGATTGTAGATATAAACTTATAGATATAAAATCTCTTTAAACTTTCGTTAAATCAATTACTCGATTAAGGATATAACAAACCATGGCTCGTCCAGGCATTTCTTACGAAGATATACTCGAAGCGATTACTAAGCTAGAAGCACAAGGCGTTACTCCTAGCATAAATAATGTTCGTGATACAGTTGGTCGCGGCAGTCCAACGACTATCAGCAAGTTTTTAAAACAGTGGCGTGAAGAACGTGCAACTGATCAAACAGCCGCACAACCAACGACGACTAATAAAAACACAGAAGATACTATGCAACCTGCTACAGAACACACCGCTACTGCAAAAATAAAAGCAGCAAAAACTTATGACGAAAATCCTCAAGCAAGAGTGGCAGTTAGCGACAAATCGTCAACAGCAACTAGCACAATGAAAGCACAAGACCCAATGATTCAAGCACTTCTTACGAGTTCTCAGGCATTAAGTAGTGATATTCTTAGCAGCATGTCTGATGAGTGGAGCATGATTTTAAACGAAAGCAATCCTGAGCTTAAAGTACGCAAGCTATATGCCGCTTTAGTCAAAGAGCAGACACGTCGCGAATCTGCCGAGCAAGTTGCTAAAGAAGCGCGTATTTATGCAGAAACACTAAAAGAGCAAACAACACAACGCATTTCAGACTTGCGTGATGCTTTAGAAGGTCAAATTGCTTTTTTAAATGGTCAAATTCGTCAACTGAAGCGTGAATCCGAGCAAACACTTGAGTACTATCGCAAACAGCTTGAAAAATCAAATAACGCACTCGCTGAGAAAAAGCGTTCATAAACTAACTTACGATCTCAATAAGCGTTTATCAAATCTAAAATCCGTTACCTTAATTTCTCTAACCTTGGCAAAGTCTTGATGCAAGGGATTGATAAGATAATTATATTCATCAAACGGCGTAATAATTGACGGAATCTTCAGCACACAACTTGTTTTTTGTCTAAGCCAGTTATCACCAAGAGCGCGTAGATCATATACATGCATGCCGCGAATGTCGTTATTATCTAAACCAATGTCTGCTGCGGTTAATAAAGACGCCTCAGCAATATCAGCTGAGATAATCACCTGATCAATCGGCACATTGGTCGGATCATAATGCACTAACGACTCTAAAATGGCCAAGGATTGTGACTCAGCCATATAGATAATCTGCTGACCACGGCTATGCCAACGACCTGAAGCAAAGAGCCCACCTAAACCATTCAAAGGCGGATCTGCAAGTCGCTTCTGCGTAATACGCCAAGCAAGCATCAGCTGTATATCCCATAGGAAATACGATAGAGCAAATTATCAATAATCTGACAACCCAAAGAGTTTTTTAGAAGCTCAAGCGGCGTTCTTTCGCCTAACGCAAGGTTTTTTGTTGCAAGCCAATTATTAACCTTTTCCTTAGTACCAAATACTTCAAGCGCATGTGCATATACTTTTGCGATCAATATCAAACGATCAGACTCTTTTGCATCAAGCATACCCATTTCTTTTCTACGCAAATAGGTTTTACGATTAATCGGAATAAGTGATGACACGATTTCTTCTGTTAAACCACTTGATTTGGCAAATCGCAAAATAGCTGCAGACTTAATACCTTGATTGATTTCTTCATATAAATCAGACTCTACGTGTATATGTTTATTTTTAAAATTAGCGCGACCCAATAAATTATCTACTAGCTGCATAATTCAACTCCACAATGGAAACTTGTCCAAAATTTTAGGACAATTTACCGAAAAAATCCAATCAAATATTCAAGGACATTGGGTATATATCATAGTAGAATGCGACTTTTATAAAAATCAACTTCTTATACTTATGTTATTACAACGCGTTAATCGCTTTTTAATGCCCAATCAAGATGGCAAACACATGACCGACTTTTTATCCGGTGTCACTGTCGCTCTAGCGCTTATTCCTGAAGCTGTGGCCTTTGCCTTAGTGGCGGGGGTCAACCCCACCGTTGGCTTATATGCAGCCTTTATTATGTGCTTTATGACAGCTGTCTTTGGCGGCAGACCTGGCATGATTTCAGGTGCCACCGGCTCAATGGCAGTGGTTATGGTTTCAATTATGCTGCTGTTTCCAAATGACCCGATTACAGGCATGAATTACTTATTTGCTACGATCATTCTCACGGGAATCATCCAAATCGTTATTGGACTATTGGGATTTGGTAAATTTATTCGCATGCTACCTAAGTCGGTCATGGTTGGCTTTGTTAATGGTCTTGCTATTGTGATTTTCTTATCACAATTACAGCAGTTCAAATACACGCCAACTGGATTAGATCATAAAGTTTGGTTACAAGGCATTGATTTATATGTCATGATTGGACTTGTCGTACTCGCCATGCTCATCACACATTTCTTACCCAAATTCACCAAAGCGATCCCTTCCGCATTAACGGCTATTATTGTTGTCACCGTCATTGCCCTATTTATCCCATTACCAGGTAACCATATTTTAAATGTTGGTGATATGATTGGCACCGGTAAAGATATTGTGAGCCACGCCTTTAGCATTCCACATATTCCATTTACTTGGCATGCACTGACGATTATTGTGCCTTATGCATTGATTTTGGCTATTATTGGACTGTCTGAATCTTTAATGACATTAACCTTGATTGATGAAATCACTAAAACGCGCGGTCGCGGCAACAAAGAATGTATTGCTCAGGGCGCTGGCAATATTATCTCTGGCTTTTTCAAATCCATGGGCGGGTGCGCGATGATCGGTCAAAGCATGATCAATATCAGTTCTGGCGGGCGCGGACGCTTATCTGGCATTACTGCTGCTGTATTTTTATTGTTTTTTATCGTCGTCGCCATGCCATTGATTAAAATCATTCCACTAGCTGCCCTTGTCGGGGTGATGTTTATGGTCGTGATTGAAACCTTTGAATGGGCAAGCTTCAAATTCATTCGCAAGATTCCTTTACACGATGCATTTATCATTATCGTCGTAACCGTTGTTACTGTAATGACCGATCTTGCGATTGCTGTTATTGTTGGCGTGATCTTAGCATCACTGGTCTTTGCGTGGCAAACTGCAAAAAATATCTATGCAGAAACCAAAACCAACACTGATGGCAGTAAAGAGTATATTCTGCATGGTCCTTTATTTTTCAGCTCAAGCACGCGCTTTAAAAGTCTGTTCGCCCCAGCGGATGACCCTGATGAGGTAATTATCGATTTCAAATACTCACGTGTCAGTGATCATTCAGCAATTGACGCCATTGCTTATGTTGCCGAATGTTATAGCAACCTTGGCAAAAATTTACATTTAAGACACTTAAGTTTGGAGTGTAAGGCGCTATTAGGCAAAGCTGGGAATCTTGTTGAAATCAATGTACTTGAAGATCCGGATTATCACGTTGCCACCGATAAACTCAGTTAGTTGCAGTTAATCATTATTCACCGTCATTTTCTTTGCTTTATTCTGATATAATTAGTAACAATTATTGCGTTAAACTACCGAGCCCATGCAAGCTACCGAAAAAAAACGTATTGTTATTGTCGACGACGATCTGATTATTCGCCAAGAATTAAAATACATTCTTGAGCGTGAACAATACGACGTACAGCACGCTGCCAACCCACCTGAAGCTGATGAAATACTCAAGTATTTTGCTGCTGATTTGATGATTCTTGATTTAAATATGCCTGGATTTGAAAATGGCAAATACTATTGTCGCAGAATTTGCGAGTCGCTTAATATTCCGATCATTATCATTACCGCTTCTGATGATGAGATTGATGAGATTCTATCTTATGAACTTGGGGCTTTGCACTTTATGCATAAACCGTTTAATACCCGATTATTGATTGCCAAGATTCGTAACATCCTCTCGATTGCCTATAAACCTAAGACGCATACTGAGAAAAGTATCTGGCGCATTGACAGTAAGACATTCACACTCTCTCGCCTCGATACTGAGGAAAGTATTAGTATTAATAAAAATGAATATCTCTTATTAAGTTATCTCAATGACAATCATAGTGAAGCAAAATCTCAACACGATATCGCACAAGTGATTTATAACCGCCCAATTGCTGCCGATGATCGAATTATCTCAACCTTAATTTCTCGCTTGCGCCAAAAGCTTGAAAGCATTGCCAGTGATGATCTGATCGTTTCCATTCGTGGGATCGGTTATAGTTTAAAAAGCAACATCACGATCGATTAACAAATGATGAAACTTCAAAGAAACTCACCAAATTTAAAGTCTAGATTACGCTTTAATTTACTTTTATTCATTGCTTTTATTATCAACATCGTACTAATCAGTTATTTCTACACCAACACGTATATTGATCACAATGCAGATCAGCGTATTGAAGCAATTAATTTAATAAATTTAATTACTGAAATTGATCACTTAAAACTATCCACTAAAGAAGAGAGATATCTAAAAAGCATTATTCCACGCTTTAGTAATAATCGTGTTATGGTTACCATTGCGGATAAGCCACAAATCAGCTCTGAGTATATCTATAGTCATGATTTACAAATTAGCTCACAACAAGTGCGTCATGCATTAAACAATATTCGTTTCTGGCGCAATAATATCATCTCGATCTACTCAAATGAACTTAAAGAGTGGATTGTTATCTATTTACCAGCCATTAATTTTCCGTGGTTTGCCACTGCATTTGTATTGCTACAATTACTGGTAATGCTTTATTTACTTATTTATCTGATTAATGGGCGAAAGCTCCTTCTAGCAATGAATAGGCTGTTTGAACTTGAACAAAAACATCAACTGAACTTACCTGCCATTCGTGGTAATTTTTTCACACAATCAAGCTTACATCTCTTGCATAAATCCGCACAATATATCGATAGCTTAATTGCTAAGATCCAGACATTAAATGAAGTCAAAATGAAAACCATGGCAACTTTAGCGCATGATATCAGAACGCCACTGACACGCATTGATCTTATGTTATATCAAATCGAGGATGCCGGATTAAGAGAGCGAATTTTTGAGCAGATTGATGATATCGATCTTATCTTAAAAAATACGATTGATTATGCAAAACAAAAACATCTTGCGCACCCTAAAAGCACGATTGATTTATGCCAGATTGTCACTCAAATCGTTCAAGATTATCAATCACACAATCCTGAGCGCATTCAAATTTCTGCCATTTATGATCGTTACCTTATCCATGGCTCACAAGTGGAGATTGAGCGAGCTCTTACAAATATCATTAATAATGCACTAAAGTATGGCACCAAGGTGCGTGTACGACTCACGCAATATAAAGATACCCTCACTATTGAAATTACCGATGATGGACCTGGCGTGCCATCTGCGCAATTAGGTGATATTTTTCTGCCCTTTCAACAAGGTGATAATTCCTCCTCTAAAGGCAATGGTCTTGGGCTGTCTATCGCCAAAGATATTATTGAAAGCCACGGTGGACGAATTGAAGCTAAAAACAACCAACCTTCTGGATTATCAATTACAATTACTATTTAGCATTGCCTAAATTCAAGTCATAAGTGCATAAGTTGCGTCAGCTAGTACCTCTTCTCTTGTGGGAGAGGTCGTGCAGCTTAAGCTGCGCGGGTGAGGGGTGTAATGGAAGCTCAATTTGTTTTTGCATTATTACTTTAATTATAATACGTTGACTGAGTGTCAGTCGAAGTCATATGCTCCCTTCGACTTCGCTCAGGGGACGAGGGATATTGCTTTAATCATAATACGTTGGCTGAGCGTCAGTCGAAGCCACGCACCCCCCTTCGACTTCGCTCAGGGAACGGGTGGGCATATCATTTAACTGTCTTTTAACGTTTTAATCGCTATTTGATAGTGATAAACAAAGTTCTCAAGCTTTACATCTGCATATAAATCTTGCTGATTTTGATAGTTAATCTGCATAACTAACTGACCATTCAAATAAAACTGCCGCTGATTCTTGTGTGATTGCATCTTAATATCGGTCGTTTGTAGCACACTGTTAATTACCTTTGTTGGCGCATAGGTGAAAATAAAGTCAACTAAACTTTGCTTAACGCCCATATCAGCATGCGGCATTGGCAAGCTGCTACTATCAATGGAAGTCCCATCATAAACGAGTGAGAAGATCGAACCACCCCAACCCGCAGCGGCAACAATGACGATCTTTTGTTTTGATGCTTCCACTTCAACCTGTGCAACATACGATTCTTTTTTGCCCTTTATGCTATATTGTGAGCTTAAAATTTGGGTCACATCAAAGTCCAGGGCAAGCTCAGTAGGCGTTGGCAATCTTAGACTTTGAGTTTTAAAAACCTCAATTTCTGGCGTGTTTACTGCACGAGTTTGTAATAATGCACATGAAGATAACAACATAGCAAAGAATACCATGATGGCAAGATTCTTAATGTAGTGCAACTTCATCAATATACTGCCTTTTCGCCTTGTGGGCGCGACTTATAGCGTCGATGCTGCCATAGATATTGATCTGGGAAGTCAATAATCGCTTTCTCTAAAATATGGTGATATCTTAACGCATCTTGATAGTCATCGCCTGAAGGGAAATTATCAAGTGCTGGTAATACATAGATATCATACCCCGACAAGTCCGCCTTACGCGCATAATAGCACGGCACAACTTGCGCGCTTGTTTTCTCTGCCAACCATGAAGTTGCCACTAACGTCGCGCACTCTTTGCCAAAAAATGGCACAAAGATACTGCGCTCTGCACCGAAATCCTGATCTGGTGCGTACCAAACCGAACCACCTTTTTTAAGTGACTTAACAATGGATACGACATTTTTACGTTGCAAACATTGTGTTACATAGTTCTCACGTGAAGCAGTCATCACCTGTTCAAATAGCGGATTTTTATGTTTTTGATAAACCAAATAAAAGGGATTGTAATGCTCACCAATAAAACGCCCAATGACTTCCATGCAAGTGAAATGCGCCCCCAACATTAATGCGCCTTGTGATGAATTTCGATGCGCATCTTCAAAGTGCTGCATGCCATGTGTATCAAACTTGATTTTATTAAAGCGCTTTTTTGGCATAAACCAGGCAATCGCGGTTTCAACACCTGAGATAGCAATGGATTCAAAGCATTTTTTGCACAACTGCTCTAGTTCTTGTTCACTTTTATACGGAAAAGCAATCTTAAGATTCGTTAAGGCAATCTGTTTACGTCGTTTTAAAAAAGGATAACTCATGCGCCCAAGTATTACGCCTATTTTCATCTGCCAACGAAAGGGCAGATAGACAAACGCACGCAAAAAAAGAAAGGCAAGCTGCAATCCCCAGTATTTCGGGGTATAAAAACGTGATTTTTCTGTCATTGATTACCTATATAATGATTAGCTAAAAAAAGCATGATTAATCAAAAGATGCGTGGCAATACTAGCAAAGTATCCCAATAAAATCACTAAACTCCACTTCAAATGCCCTAAAAAAGTATACTGACCATGCGCTTTACCCATGACTGCAACGCCTGCGGCAGAACCAATTGATAATAAGCTACCACCAATACCTGTGGTCAAAGTCACCAATAGCCACTGACCTTCGGTTAATGGTGGATGCATTGTCAATACGCCAAACATTACGGGAATATTGTCAACAATTGCTGACAGAAGTCCGATTAAAATATTGGCTTGCGTGATATGGTCAAAAACGTGCGGCAAGGCACTAGGTACATCGTGATATAGGAAATTAGATAGCAATTCTAAGTAACCCAATGTCGCCAAACCTTGCACTGCAAGTAAGATGCCAAAGAAAAATAGTAAGGTATCCCATTCAATCATCTGAATCTTTTGAAATACATCAAAATGCTCACGTGCTTTTTTCTTTAGAAAGAAACCTAAAAACATCAAATAACCTAAGCCTGTCATCATCCCTAGTGCAGGTGGCAGATCTAACAAGTTCTGAAAAAGTACGGCTGTAATAACCGTTAGTACGAACATCACAATAACAACAATCGCACCGGACTTAAGCTTAATCTCTAGCAAATCATGGCTATGATCATCGCCTTTGGGCAGGAAAAAACTCATAATAATTGCCGGAATCAAGAAACTGACCAATGCCGGAATAAATAAGGCAAAGAAATGCGTGAATGGCACCACCCCATCCTGCCATACCATCAAGGTGGTAATATCACCAAATGGGCTAAACGCACCACCGGCATTGGCTGCCACTACGATATTAATACAGGACATACATACAAATTTTATCTCGCCTTTACCAACGGATAATATGACGGCACTTAGGATTAAGGCAGTTGTTAAGTTATCAGCAAACGGCGAGATAAAGAATGCCAACAATCCCGTTAACCAAAAGATACCTTTAAAGCGCAAGCCCATTTTAAGAAGGAGTGCCTTGAGCTTCTCAAAGACATTGCGCTCTTCCAGCACATGAATATAAGTCATTGCTACTAATAAGAACAACAGCAGCTCGCCATATTCCAATAAGCCTTTATTTAAGCTTTGCTCAACAATCGCGCTTTGACCATTGATCTTACCAATGATTGCCGTGAGCACCCAGATAATGCCAGCTGCTAAAATCACTGGTTTTGATTTCGCCAAATGAATTACATCCTCAAGCATCACCAAGATATAAGCAATAACAAAAACAGCTAATGCAATCAGTGCATAGGGGCTTAGTATTGCCTGCATTACTGTTGTTGATACTTCATTTGCATATAAAGCGCATGGCAGCATCAATATAAATAAATATAAACTTCTAATCATCTCTCCCCCACCCTTAAAACAAAAAAGGCCGCAATTGCGACCTTTAAAGTATAACTAATCAATCAGATTAGAAGTAAACTGTAGCATCCAACATCAATGTGTTGTATTTACCAATGCTAGTACCTGAGGATTTGCCAGACATGTAGTTGTAAGAACCACCGATCCAAACAGTATCAACCACATTGTAGCGTGTACCCACTTCAAACTGATATAAGTTGTTATCAGAGTTTTGCGCTACTTGGCTGTATGATACATAAGGCACCATATCTTTGCCTGCCACTGGCATAGTGTAAGAAGAGTCTAAGCTCCATGCTTTAACTGTTGAGCCAGAACCTTTACCCGTTACAGGATCGTAACCAAAGGCAACTAGATTAGGTAACCCATTAAAGCCAAAAGCAGTTAGTCCTGCAGTATCAGGATGCGAAGCATTTCCAAGATACGACCCTGAGGTCTTCGCATTAGCTGCATTTGCAAGAACAGAAGTTTGATTCATGCCTTTAACACCAGAGGTTGTTACCAAGAACTCACCATTAACCGCAAGACCTTGAATAGTGATACCAGCATTAAAGTCAAGTGCACCAACCATTTTATTAACATTTTTCACTGAAGTAGCACCTGCAATGGTAGTATTATTAGCCGAAAAACCAGTTGCATTAACATAACCCGCACCTGCATAGTAACCTAGGTTACCCGCTTTGCCATTATAAGATGCATTTAAGGCAAAGTTATTAATCTGCTGTGCATTAGATGCTTGTGAATTCATCAACGCCTCACCCTTGCCGTTCATTAGCGTTGCAGTAACATCCAAACCATTCATGCTAAACCCAGCACCAACTTGACCACCATAAGGCATAAAGTATGCACGTGTTAACGTTGGCATAAAGTTAGTCACTGAATCAAATTTACCAAACTCAACCACTTTCTTACCACCAAACGCATAGAAAGGTGATTTAGCCAAATTACCAACAATAAAATAAGCACTTGGCAATGTTACATTGCTAGAAGCTGCATTGTTAACTTGGACATCAGCAAAACCAGTAACCCAATCACCAATCGTTGAAGTAAATGCTAAATCAGCATAAGGCATCTTAACTTCGCTAGAGCTGTTATTGTTTGATGCAGGAACACTTGAAGTGTTTCTGTATTGAGCATAAATCTCACCTTTACCACCAATATAGATAGCATTAGGTGCTAGATCGCCAGACTTACGCGCATTGAGGATATCTAAAACAGAGCCAGTCACTTGCTGGTTGTTTAGCATCTGTTGTGAATAATTTGCATCTGTACGCACGTTAACGATACCGCCACCGTTTTGTACTTGATCATTCATTGAACCTGCTGCGAAAGCTGAAGCGCTTGCAGTTGCAGCAACCGCTGCTACGATCATCTTAAGTTTCATAGTTTCTCCTCAACTGTTTTAAAACTTACATTTTTATTAAAAAATGATTCCTTTTTTGTCGGCTTCTTTGCCGTCGAAAGACTACACACCGACAAAGGTATCACTTTATTTTAAATTTTCAAGCAAATCATAGATTTTTTTATAAAAAATTACAAAGATTCAGCATTTTCTGCTAAATATGCAGCAACACCTTGCGGTGACGCTTTCATACCTTTGTCGCCTTCTTGCCAACCCGCTGGGCATACTTCACCATGTTGCTCGAAGAATTGTAATGCTTGAACCATACGCACCAATTCGTCCATATTGCGACCTAATGGCAGATCATTAACCACCTGATGTCTCACAACACCGTCTTTGTCGATTAAGAATGTACCACGGAAAGCGACACCCGCCTCAGGATGCTCAACACCATAGGCTTTAACAATACTGTGATTGATATCAGCAACCATTGTGTATTTCACAGCACCAATACCGCCATCATTGACTGGCGTATTGCGCCATGCGTTATGCGTGAAGTGTGAATCAATTGATACGGCAAAGACTTCAACACCTAGCTTTTTAAGCTCATCAACACGCTTATCAAGTGCGATTAGCTCAGATGGGCAAACAAAAGTAAAATCAAGCGGGTAGAAAACAACCGCTGCATACTTACCATCGCGTGCTTTTTCAAAGCTTAATGCATCTACAATTTCACCATTTGCTAGCACCGCGGGCGCTGTGAATTCAGGCGCTTTGCGTCCTACTAATACCGTCATGATTATCTCCTTAGGGTTTGTAATTTCATAAATTGACAACAATTTAGTGCGCAAAAGTTTGCTAAAGCCTGCTAATTATGTCAATAATGACACAGCAGAATTTAACAAATTTTGGAAATAATTTTATGATCTACATTCACCCGAAAACCCAAGCCTTAATTTTTGATTGTGATGGCACCATCGCTGATACGATGATTATTCACAATGAAGCATGGCATACCATCGCCAAACGCTATCGTTTCAATTTAAGTCCTGACGAGCTTGCGCATTACAATGGCATCCCCACTTTACAAATATTACAAATGTTAACCACGAGTGAAGATAAGAAGCGTTTTGATCTACACAAAATGGTACATGAGAAAGAACATCTTGCTGAGGAAAAGATAGATCGCGTTATTGCCATTCAACCAGTGCTTGATCTTATTAACCGTTATCACCGGAAACTGCCGATGGTTGTGATCTCTGGCGGCATGCGCCGAAATGTGGTCAAAACACTTGAAGCACTTGATGTTGCCAATCACTTTGAATTTATCATCACCGCTGATGATAACCACCCCACCAAGGACACTCCCGAGGCGTTCACTTTAATCGCTGATAAACTCGGTGTTGATCATGATAAATGTCATGTCTTTGAAGATGGCAAACCTGGGCTTATCAATGCCGTTAAAGCCAATATGATGGTGACTGATATTAGAACAATTTACCCTTAACAATAAAAGATAAGTTTCGCTATTTTCACCTCGCCCCTTTCGGGATTGCTCGTGCGGCTTATGTTGCACGGGTGAGGGGAAAAACTAAGACTTTAACTTAATTATTATTGACGACTTAGCCACACTAATAAATGCAGCTAAAGCAATAATGCACACATAAATGACAACATAAGCAATATTTGCCAAATCGATCGCTAAGAATTGCGCAACCAACGGTGCCGTACCACCAAATATGGCAACAGATACACTCCACGCTACACCCATGCCGGTATAGCGAATATTAACAGGGAAAATATCGACCAAATAACGAAACATGCTACCAGTAACTAAGATATTGCTTAGCGCGTATAACGCTTGTGCGCACAGCGCCAAATAAACACTTGAAAACCCTGATAAATAAAATAAAACAGGTACGCTGATCACGCTACTTAGGAGTCCTGTTTTTAGCATTTTCAGTGTGCCTAATCTATCTGCCAATAATGCTGCGATCGGTGTCAGCAATGTCACAGTTGCCACACCGAATGTCGCAACCCAGTGCGCATTTTCACTGGTTAAAAATCCGCGCTGAATGACAAAAGACACCCACCATAGATTACAAATATAGATATACACACCAACAAATGCAGCAATAAAAAAACATTGTATTAGCTGATTGATATACCCTTTAAATGCTTTTATACCATTAAAGAATGCTTTATTGACTCTAACGCTTTCAAACTCTGGACTCTCAGTCGTACTCACCCGAAAGTACAACCCAATCAAACAGCCGACAAACCCCAAATAAAAAGGCACACGCCAAAACCACTCTGGCATCATCGGTAATGAAACAATCGATGCCATTGCTGCCCCCAACATCATGCCCAAAGCCGCAGCAAAGCTCACCCAACTCACCGCAAGGTTTTTAAAGCTGCCACGATAGTGCTCTGTGACAAAAATCGCCGCCCCTGTAAACTCCCCTGAAACGGAAATGCCTTGAATAATCCGCAAGAGAAGTAATATCAAAGGTGCCGCAATACCAATATTTTGATAACTTGGTAAAAGCCCAATACATAAAGTCGCCACTCCCATCAAAATAAGACTTAAAGACAAAGCTTTTTTGCGCCCAAATTTATCACCAATAATGCCAAAGACAATCGAACCAAATGGCCGCGCTAAGTAGCTTGCTGCGAAGATACACAAACTTAATAGCATCGCATAAGGAACATCTTCTGGGAAAAATAAATGTGCAAACTTAAACGCCAGATAGCCATAAAAGCTAAATTCTGCCCATTCGACAAATGTGCCAATCGCCGATGCGATAATGACTTTATTTTTTGATTGCATCACGATAATCCTCGCCCTTTAAACGCAAGGATTATGCCGTGAGTTAAGAATAAAAGAAAGGTACGAAGATGATTTTACAATTTTTTTTTCAATTTAATTAGAGGATGTCGTAGGCGATCTTACGGTGATAAGATGTGGATTTACTGATTGATATGACATAATAATTTCCTGGGGATCACTCATAACTTCCCATGATATATCGCCAGTTTCTGATGTTTTTAAGTTTAGTTGCGCTGTTGCTGTCGCTGCTGTTGGAATTTGACCAGCAGGATAGGCACCATGATAAGTTGATGTTGTGTATAGTTTAATAGTTGCTGTCACTGACGCTCCATTTTTAGGCGCAAAAAACGCTAGAGGCGTGGAAGCTCCTGAAATCCCAAAAGAAGAATCCGTAGATTTTAACTCCTGCCCATTTCCGGATGCTAGCGTCACCGTAACAAACATAAATGGATTGGTCACACTGATCGCAACATCTGTATTCATCGTCGTTGCTACTCTAAAAAAATTACGTTTTGGATTAGCGGTTGACGGCGTGACACTTAATTGCATTAAAGGTAATTTATCAGATGAGTAACTACCATCTTTATTTGCAATAAAGCTAATTGCTAAAGGACTTTTTGAGTCCCTAAGATCTGAAGCTGCTATTCCTTTTTTTGTGAAGTCCTGAGCATACAAAATACCAAAATATTCCATAAGCTTAGCTGCAAAGTTATCTTTGTTCCAAGAGCCATCACCTAAATCAAATTTCCACACTTTCGTAGTCATATCAAAGTCACTTGTATTTGACCCATCAAGATATTGACCACTATCTTTCTTAAGAGGATAGTACGTTACACTTCTAAAATAAGCATCAACACCTTGCCAGCCATTATCTGGCGGATTCCCAGACCATCCAACACCGGCTTCTTGGCTAGGCGTTAATTTACTATTCTCAAGATCTTTGGCAGCTTTGAATGCAACATAATTAGCAAGGTTAATAGATACTTCGCCGAGCTTATTATCAAATCCTGTATCTACCCAAGGAAGGCTTCCTTCTGGCGCTTGCACACCTGACGCTTTGAGCGACGGATAATCATCTACCGTATATAGTGCAATTGGGGTTGCATGAGAAATATCAGTACCATTGTCCGGCGCATTGATATAGTAGGCAACGCGTGTTGGTGACCAGACAATAGTATAAGTATTAAATTGCGCGTATGGATTAAAACTAGTATTACCTGCATCTGGCAAAATATAAGTTTCATTATTCATTGCTGCTGCCGTATATGATTTAGCAAGTGTAGAACCATCCAACACAGGTAATTTTTCAATAAACTTATAATTCTGCTTATTAAATCCAGGTAAAGTAACATCAATATTTTGATTACCCTGCGGCATACGCCACCAATTAATCGCCGCCATTTTACGCATATCTAAAGTGGATGGCACGGGTTTAACTGCTGTTAGTGGATATTTCCAAACCGAGGCATTTTGCCAACCCGGTTGTTTACTGCTTCCAGTTGTACCACCCACCTCATAACCATCCCCAGTTGTTGCTATTGCACCAAGATAATTATAATTTTCTGAATTAATTTGCGTGTCCTTTTTACCATTTGTCATCCATTTATTATAATAACGCTGCATCATACCAAGAGCTGTATCATCAGTAATGTAATAATTCTGAGTCCAATTAACAACATCTGCAGTAATCTGTCCTGATGTCATCTTGCTCATATCAAGCTTTGCACCATAATACGTTGGATTTCCCTCTGCATCTAATGCAATATACGAATTCTGCGTTGCTTGCGTATACGGCACGAACTCCCAATCAAACTCATTCCAACGCCACATTTGCGCCACCTCAGGCATAGCGCCTGGCGCTGGGGCATCTGAATAAAGCCAAAAGGCTGTACAAACAGGGCCATCAGCCGCTTTTAATTTAGCAACAAACATTCCATAATCGAACTTTTTCAACGACTTCATCTGTGCACTTAGATAATCTCCATAACGCGCATAGGGGCTCCATTGACTTTGCTTTTCTTGTAATATTCCCCCAGAACCCACACCCGCAGAGGTTTGAACATAACTTAAAAAAGGCAATAAAAATATACTACTAATAATTTTTTTCACACACGTTTTATTTTCCATAACGTAACCTCTCTTTGAACTCTACATCTTTAATCCATCACAGACCACTTTGCAATCACGCATTGCAAAATGAGTTAACAATGAGTTAAGCAGATCAATACAAAAACACCTATAGCGAATGGATGATTTTTGATGCGCCAATATCTTAACTTTCATAAAAAGATCGCTTTACATCAGCTGTGAAAAAGATTAATTTAACCGCTTCACATGTATGGTTGCTATACATGTTTTATCCTTATGGCGAAACTAAATAATTAAATAATGGGGCAAATACCATGAGTAAAGATTTGGGTTTTATTTTTATGACGCAGGTTTGGAATCTGTAGATTCACTGGTATATTACACACAAAGGAATTAATAATGTTTAAGCATGAAACAAACATCAATACACAATCAAAGACACCCTTTTTTCTTCACCAAAAATATCACAGTTTGCGTATCTGAACACATTTTGCAACGCGATAAAACCAATAGATAATTATTTTGAACATTTGAGAAGAAAAGATAGAAGTATGTCACATAGATTACAACGAAACTTAAAAGCTCGCCACTTAATCATGATCGCCTTAGGTGGTTCGATTGGCACAGGTCTATTTTTAGCCAGCGGTAGCGCCATTTACGAAGCAGGTCCAGGAGGTGCGATGCTCGCCTATGCCATCATCTCACTGATGGTTTATTTTCTCATGTGTAGCCTTGGTGAGATGGCAGCACATTCTCCCACCACAGGCACATTTTGTGAATATTCTAGCCGTTATGTCAGTGCTGATTTTGGCTTTGCCATGGGTTGGAACTATTGGTTTAACTGGGCAATCACCATTGCCGCTGAGATTATTGCTGCGGCTTTAATTATGCAATACTGGTTTCCTTATGTGCCAACGATCTATTGGAGTGTTTTATTTTTTGTACTTATTTTTGGTTTAAATCTATTAGCCGTTAAAGTCTATGGTGAAACCGAGTATTGGCTGTCTTTTATCAAAGTTGCTTTTGTCATTATTTTCATTGTTGTCGGCATGCTAACGATTATTGGTGTCACCGGCGTTGGTGGACCTGTTGGTTTTGAGAATTGGCATATTGGTGATGCACCTTTTCATAATGGTCTCATTGGCTTTATGGCGGTGTTTTTGATCGCCGGATTCTCTTTTCAAGGTACGGAACTCGTTGGCGTTGCCGCAGGAGAAGCTGATAACCCGAGAAAATCTATCCCTCAAGCCATTAAACGAACCTTTTGGCGTTTGGTTATTTTTTATATTCTCGCCATTGGTATTATTAGCTTCTTGATTCCTTATACTAGCGACATCCTTATTAACACAAACTCTGATATTGCCATTAGCCCCTTTACCATTGTTTTTAAAAATGCGGGACTCACGTATGCAGCAACAATCATGAATGCGGTGATCTTGATTGCGATCTTATCTGCTTGCAATGCTAGCATGTTTTCGGCAACACGCATTATGTGGCATCTAGCCAATACCAAACAAGCGCCTAAGGTATTTGGTAAAATCAATCGTCAGGGCATTCCTATTAATGCACTTTTAATCACAGCTCTTGTTGGCTGCTTATTTTTCCTGACTTCGTTCTTAGATAATGGCAGCGTGTTTATCTGGCTTGTTAACATCTCATCATTAGCAGGATTTGTCGCTTGGTTTGGTATTGCTTTAAGTCATTATCGATTTCGTCGCGCTTACCAAAAACAAGGCATGAATCTGCAAGGTTTACCCTATCGCGCCAAGTGGTTCCCAGTCGCACCCATTTTTGCGATGCTGTTAATTGCAGTTATCATTCTAGGACAAGAATTTAGTGATATTATTTCAGGCAATATTACCTGGCAGAAATTCTTAGCAACCTATATCGGATTTATTCTATTTTTAGCATTACTTATCGGTTATAAATTGATTAAACGCAGCAAACTGATTGCCTTGGAAAAATGTGATATCTCTGCTAAGCATTCAGACGATTAACAATTTGTTGTAAATAATTGGACATCTTACGCCAATCTGCAATTTCCCAGTTTTTACTATTCTCTGGATCGGGTAAATAGGTGTAATGAATCGCGTAATAATTAAGTTTACCTTTTAATTCATCTTTAACCCTCTTAAGTTTCCCGCGAGGATATTAGCATAAATTGTCATGTTATGTATTTTTTTGTAGCAAAGCTTGTGCTTCTATCAATACCTTATTTTGTTTAGAATACCTCTGTGATATTAACTGGAAAAATTGTAGGAAACCATGCAAAAGATAGCTATTATTGGCGGATCAATCGCAGGCAATGCCATGGGATTGGTGTTGTCACGCTTAGGTTTTGACGTCACCATTTATGAACGCTCAAGTGCACAACTTGATGATCGCGGCGTTGGGATATGTATTCCAAAAGATCTACGCAATCTACTAGTGCAAAATGACATGTTTGATACTGATGCCAAATATATTGAAATCATTGATCGACAGTTTATCGTCAGCGACGCAAAGCGTAATGCCGATGTCTTCTGGCAACAACCTGTGAATGTCATGGCGCACAATTGGTCAGAAATTTATACGCAATTATATAAGCGCCTACCAAAAGCTATTTATCAAAAAGATGCAAGTGTGGCGCATATTAAGCAAGATCAAAACAAAGTCATGCTGTCACTCACTGATGGGCAAACTGTAGAGGCAGATTGGCTATTTTGTTGTGATGGCGTTAACTCTCTTGGTCGCACGACACTTTTCCCTCAATCAAAGCTTAACGAGGCACCTTATATTGCTTGGCGTGGCGTGATTGCAAAAGAACACGTTAGCGAGCCATTACTATTTGATCGACTCAATTATTTTTGCTACGAATATGGACATGTCGTGACTTACTACATCCCCAAACAAGATGGTCGTGTTGATTTGAACTGGGTGCTATATCAGAGGCTAGACCAAACACATAAAAATAAACTGTTAAACACGAATAACCCCAATGAAGTCACAAGCTTAGCCGCACGCGAGCTTCAGGCAATTCACTTTGAAGAGCTAAAGAAATTAGCCAACATGATGCCTGAAGTTTTTGCCAATGTGATACTTGATACGCCAAAACCTTTTATTCAAAATATCTTTGACACACAAGTGCCTTCACTTAAAAAGGAGCGTATTTGCCTCTCTGGAGATGCCGCATTTATCTCACGACCACATACTGCAAGTGGTGCGACCAAAGCCTTGCAAAGTGCACTTATTTTATTTAAACAATTACAAGAAAATCAGCATGATTTAGATCGCGCCACACAACAGTGGGCAAAAATACAATATGATAATGAGCGTAAACTATATGAGCTTGGCAAGATTTTCGGTCATGCGCTTGTCACCGACACCCCCGACTGGCATTTAATGAATCAAGAGAAAATGGATCAATGGTGGATTGATATTATGCAAAACCAAATATGGTATGCTTATGAGGCGCAGAAATAATCAAAGGTTAGCTCTATGGCTTATCAACAACCACATTCAGCAAGTGGCTACCTTTTTGCAATGCCCCTTTGCTGTGGACACTTATCACAAGCCCGGCAAATGGGTAACTAATCTCAACCTCCTTGGCATGCACCATTTGCAAACATCGACCTATTACTTGATCTTTACTAAAGGTATCGCCTGGTGCGACAAACCATTCATATAAGCCACCAGATTGCGCATAGACTGCTTGAAAAGAACCCTCATCGTAAAAGGCGATATCTTTAGCGCAAGCTTCTTTGTATGCTTTATCTGCAGTTATTATTTGATGTGCTGCAAGATAGTTTAATATCCGCCCACATTGAATCTGCGCTTTTTTATGATTAATCAACTCTTCTGAACCCAATTCAAGGGTGAAACTATCTACTAATACAGGCTCATTTCTACCTAATTGAGTAAATGCCTTTTGCACACTCCACCAAGGATAAAACCCTGCTTCATCTAATGAACCATTACATTTGTTCTCAATCAATAACACATGCTCAAACCCCAAAGACTCAGCACTATTTTTGGCATACTGCGGGCTATATAGGTAATCAACAGCCAATGAATCCGTATGCAAATCCAAAATAATATCCGCCTGTAATGCCTCTAGTTGCATGGTGTAGTTTAAACGTCGCGCACGTGACAACCCAAAATCATTATTAAGTGCTACTGTTATTTGCGCACCAATCTCACTTCGCAGTGCTTGTGCATATTCTGCTTGAGCGCTTTTAAGGTGTTCTTTGGCAAATGATTTATAATCTATCTCAGGCTTAAAATAATAGCGATTCCAGTTGTCACCATTGATTGAATCAAAACGCCCCTGATGTCCAGCGCCAATAAGCATGTCACGCCCAAAAGGATTGCACTGCGGAATAATCGTAATATCACCTTGTGGTTGCTCTTCATTAAAATGCTTAAGTAAATTCAATATCACGGCATTACCTTGAATTTCCGAGGCATGCATACTCGCCTGAATATAGACTTTCTTAGCATTTTGATCTTGACCTTTAATCCTATATTTCGTGACGGTAATTGCTTCTCCTGACGCATTTTGCCCCACTTCAATCAACGATTTTGTGATATAACTTTTCATTTCTTTTATTTCTTTTACCTCTTTCATCTCTTTCATTTGAGCCAAACGCCTGCAGATTCAGCTTTTCTTAATATCTTAATTTGCTTTTTTTTCCCTTTTTCCCCTTTTTGATATGTCACCTCCGCTGGCAGCGTATGACACAAAAAAAATGGCATACTCTCAGTAAAGCCATAAGCACCGGTAGAGTGAAAGATAATATGATCTTGTGCCTTGGTATCATTTGGTAATTGCACTTCCCCTAAATAATCCAAACTAGTACATAACGCACCATGCAAATGTATCTTAGATAGATGAGTATAACTTTCTCTTAAAAGACTCACAGGAAATGCTTGTGATGTCAATGTCGGACGCATCAAATGCTGGCTGCCACCTGCTAATATCAACATGTCACGCTCATAAACTGTTTTGCGATCCACTACTTCAGTAACATAAACACCACACTTAGCAACGGCATAGCGCCCAAGCTCAAGCCAAATCTCTGTTTGTGGGTAATGGCTTTTAACTTTGAGAATCAATGTGTTAATTTCAGATAAGCTTAGCTCTTGTCCTTCATGTTGATAATCAATACCTAAACCACCACCTAAATCTAATACACGCAAACCAATGCCCATGGTCTCTGCTAATTCATGTAATGTATCAGCAATCGTAAACCAGATCCTCTCAAGTTTGTCTATACAAAGGATATTACCCCATTGAAAACAATGAAAACCTAAGATATTAAGATAAGGGCAATCAAAATCATTACTCTTCGAATAAGCGATCCAATCATTGAGGGATAAACCAAATGGCGTCACGCACTCACCACCTAAGACATTTTTTTCACCCTCTTGCCATTGCAACTGCACACGCAAGAGCACTTCAACATGAATTTGTTTTTCATAAGCAATGCTTTGCACATCCTGCAATTGCTGCGTACTTTCAATGACAAATTTATTAACACCCTGATCAACAAAATAACACAACTGCTCATATGACTTAGCGGGTCCAGTATGCAAGATACGCGCAGAGTCAACACCTTGCTTGAGCACCTGATCTAACTCACCAATACTGGCAACATCAAAGCGCATACCCCCATCATCTAAAGTGCTAATAATCGCAGATAAAGGATTGGCTTTAAGCGCATACCAAAGGGTTACTGGTAATGTTTGTAAAGTTTTTATATGGGCTTGCAAATAATCCAGATCATAGAAAAAAAAGGGGGCATTAATTTCTTTGGTTAAATCAACTAATGCTTGATGGTGGTATGAAGTATCAACCATTAACGCAAGGCCTCCTCCAAACTAAGTGCATGATCACTTTTATCATCACGATATTTAACAATAATGGGGCATGCTGCTTGCAAACCTTGCGCTTTTGCCCAACCTTGTGTCAATGGTCTTGTGCCCGGTATGACAACAGCGCCCTCTGGAATGGCTTCACCTTTATCCAAAATACGTTCATTAACGCAATCATAAACACTAACCCCTCGTGACAGCACTACCGATGGCGCAATCACCGCGCGTCTTTTAACAACAATTCCTTCAACAATAACAGCGCCCGCGCCAACAAACACATGATCTTCAACAACCACTGGATTCATGCCAATAGGTTCAAGGACCCCTCCAATCTGCACACCTGCTGACAAATGCACATGTTTACCAATCTGCGCACAAGAACCTACTAATGCATGGCTATCGATCATCGTACCCTCATCAACATATGCACCGGTATTTACATATGCCGGAGGCATAATGATCACCGATGGCGCGATATAAGCACCGGTTCTTACAGCTGATCCGCCTGGCACCATGCGTACACCATCGGCAACGGTAAAACGTCTTGGCACTAAGTTATGCTTATCGACAAAGCCTTGGTAGCTTTCAGTAAAATCCGTATTTTGACCCGCTTTAAATGCTGCTAGAATAGCCTCTTTAACTGCAATATTCGCTTGCCATTGACCATCTTGTTGGCGCTGTGCTGAACGCAGTTTACCTGTTTGTAAATCTTGTAGGGTTTTCTCCCAGCTCATCATTTATATTCCTTATTTTAATTTATTCAATTTAACTGACACAGATAGGCTCATAATAACTTTGAATCTCGGCATCGACTTGTTGCAAACGCTCAATACTTGTTAGCTCTTGAGCAATCAACGGCAAGCGTAAAGCATCACTATCAATGACACCAATATGCGCAAGCCATGCTTTTGCTGGGATTGGATTTGCCACACTAAAGCATGCAGCAGTAGCATCTTGCCATAAACGGCTTAAGACTTCATCCGCTTCAAAACGCAAAGCAGTTTCAACATAGTCTTTGGCTTCTTTTGGCCATAAATTGGAAACCACTGACACCAAGCCCTTACAACCGACTTTGGCAAGTTCTGGCATCATCGCATCTTCGCCACTGTATACATTAACGTGAGGCGCTATTTGCACATAACACTTAAAGCGCGAGATATCACCTGAAGCTTCTTTCAATGCCCATAAATTCGGATGGTCTTTAAGTGTTGTAAACGCATCAAAACAAAGATTCACGCCCGTTCTTGACGGCACGTTATATAACATACATGGCTTTTTTGCTTTGTCTAATAATGCACTAAACCAAGCAATTTGCCCCTGAGTGCCAGGCTTGGCATAAATCGGTGTCACCATCAAAAAACCATCAATAGCTTGAGCATTACAAAACTCAATCCATTTTAGCTGCTCGGCTAATTGATAACCGCCCACGCCGACAAGTAAAGGAACTTTAAGCCCTAAGCCTGAGGCAAATTTCACTACTTGGCACTGCTCTTCATAACTTAATGCTAAAGCCTCACCCGTGCTACCTAAGATCAACACACCACAATCAGCTTGTTCTTGTTTGCGTAGCAGTCGCTCAAAACTAACCAAATCAATCTCACCATTTTCAAACATGGGTGTGACGACTGCTGTATATGTATTATTATTGATATTTATTGCCATGACACACCTCTTACTAATTCATCAAACTGATAGAAACCCGCATTTAACTTATTCTCACATATGAAGCGCGCGCTCCACACAGCACCCTCAGCAAAAAGCTTACGATCATTCGCCACATGCTTTAATTCAATGGTTTCATAAGGATTTTCCACCCTTAATACATGCTCACCCTTTACGTCTTCTTTGCGAATAGATTCAATAGGACATGCTTTCACATTAAGCCATGATTGCCATGACACAGCAGTACCACTGGGAGCATCAAGCTTTTGTGTGTGATGTGTCTCAGTTAAGTGAAAGTGACTATTTGTCACTAGGTTTTGCAAATTACCCAAGGTATTTAGCATCTCTTTTATCAACACCATCGACAAACTAAAGTTATTCGCTACAACCCAAGTTTGCCCTGATTGTCTGATGCGCTGTATCAATATTTCATCATAACGAAAACCTGTGGTGCCGCAAATGACAGACACCTTGCTTTGCAAAAGCACTGGCAATATTTGCCTTAAGATATCAGCACTAACGAAAACGATTGCCACTGTTGCCTTATTGAGTTTCTCCACGGTGACTAAGTTCTGTGAGTCAAATACATCACTAATCTCATCCTCTTTTAAAAGATCAACTACTGCTTTGCCTGTTTTACCTCGACCGATTATTGCTACTTTCATCGCACGCACTCCTTAGTTGATTCACTAAAGAGATGTCTATAGATATCCATCATCACACCCTTTGCATCTTCTGCTGCTACTAACAGGCAGATATTATGCCCACTTGCGCCGTGGCTGAAAAGGCGAACATTATAACTTTCAAGGGCAGCAAAAAGCTTAGCACTTATCCCTTTGTGCTGATGCAGTCGATTACCCACCACTGCAATGAGGGACAAATTATGCTCAACACTAATCTCAAGATTACCAATGGATTGTAGCTCATCCAATAGCGCTTCGGTTAATAGACTCTCACCTGTAGACTGGCTAGCTATATGATCCAGTGTTAAAGCAATGCTTACTTCACTTGTCGTCACCAAATCCACCGATATATTGTGTTTAGCTAAAACACTGAATACTTTAGCTAAAAAGCCTTGCGCATGAAACATATCAAAGCTTTTTAGCGTCATTAAAAGCTGGTTCTTACGCTCAGCAATCGCGCGAATTTGCGGTGGCTCCTTTAAGCTATTGGTCTTGGCAGTAATCCAAGTGCCTCCCACCTTAGGCGAAAAAGTAGAGCCCACAAATACATCAATATTGCTACTGACTGCCGGCCATAAGGTTGCCGGATGCAACACTTTAGCACCAAAGGTAGCAAGCTCAGCTGCTTCATTAAAGCTTAAACTCTCAATCGCTCGCGCCTCTGGGACAGTGCGTGGGTCAGCTTCATAAATACCCGCAACATCCGTCCAAATTTTCACAGACTTTGCTTGCAAAGCTTGTGCTAAAAGAGCCGCACTGTAGTCACTCCCACCTCGACCTAAGGTCGTTGTTTTACCTTTTTGATCCATACCAATAAAGCCTTCGCATACAAGCACTTGATCAGCAAATAGCAATGGCAACATATGTGCTGTCACTTGCGCTTTAATGTCATCAAGGTTGGGCTTTGCTTGAGAGAAATTACTATCGGTTTTCATCACCACTTGTACATTAAAATACTGTGCATTAATCTTATTCTGCTTAAAGATTGCAGCGACAAGTTGCGCTGAGATCCGCTCACCAAATGATAATATCTCATCCCTTAGCTCTTTGGTATTCAGGCGCACACTCATTTGTGCCAAAAACATAAGATCATCTATTCGCTGCTGTATATCGCTGTGCAAATGAGCACAATCAATCGCTTCAACAATTGGCGATAGTATGTTCTTAATCTCATCAACAATACCTGAAATCTCATGCACAGACTTTATATGATGCGCCAACTTTACCAAGAGATTAGTAACTCCTGATTGTGCACTAACGACAACAACACGCACACTTGGCGAAGATTTGATAATTTCTGCACATTGGCAGATCGCGTTTAGATTAGCGACACTTGTGCCTCCAAACTTCGCGACGACAAAAGGGTTTTGCATAAAGCTTCTCCATTTATCGACACGGGGTTACGGCTTTTGCAAAATTTGACTCATGTGTTTGACAAAAATACAAATACAACCGAAGCGCCCCACGTCTTTGTTGACGTGACAGTCCTGCTGCCTTTCAGCAGCAGACCCAAGTAATTCAGCCATAACACATCATTACTTTCGGCGCCTGCTCTATTGCTATTGATCACTAGGTGTTATGACCTTCACAAAAGCGCTATAGCTTGCGCACCTCTTCTTTTATTTTTAAAACTTTTTAAATTTAATTTTTGCCACGGTAACGCGACTTTTTTACTATAACGTTTGCCTTTTGTAGCTGTCAAAACTTTTATGCTAGATTTTTTTGAAATACTTCCGACTCAAGTCCAGACCAAATAATTTCTCCAGTTTCATTTTAAAACGTTGTCGCTTTTCTTTTTTGGTTAGAACATGATTTGGATTGGCTTTAAAAAGTCCTTCTTCTTTAGCAAAAAAACCATCGATAATATTCGGATGTGTGCCCTTAAACTCCGTTAAGATCTGATGATCGATATCACTGTACTTTGAGTCAAAGCCTTCAGACTTGCCCCAGTGCTTATTCACTTGGCTAATTTTCTTACTCATTGCCGCCTCAGGACGCACCCAACCATAATGATAAATATAGTTATCCAGTAATTTCGCCTTTGGATAACGTGCGATCCGATTGGACTTCTTAGGGTCGAGAACCAGCCAATACAAACCATCTGGCGCATAACTTCTGACACTTGCCTTAATGATTCTTGGTGCGTAACGATACCAAGTCGGTGATGAAAGGTAAGTATTAGTATTGCCATAAAAATGGTAATAATGAAACGCTAACGCTTCGACTTCTTGATCATCTTTATAGCGATGCAACGCCTCTTTAATTGCTTCAAGATCATTCTCATGCACGATCTCATCACCCTCTAGATAAAAAAGCCAATCCCCAGTACAGGCGAATTGGGCAATCATTTTTTGTTGGGCATAGGTATAACCTTTGACCTGCATATGTTCATTCCATACCGTTTCGATAATTTTAATCTTTGGGTGCTCTTTTGCCAGTTGATGCAAGACCTCAGGACTATTGTCTTGCGACTGTCCCAAAGCAATCACAAACTCATCACAAATCGGCAAAATAGACTGAATCGATTGAATATACGGAAAGCATAGCTCTTCGGCATTGCGTAAAAAGGTAAATCCTGATAGATTCATAATACATTTCAATATTTTCATTTTTTAATAGTGTACACATAAAGTAATAAGGACATAACGTGATTTTACAAAAAATTATCGAATCCAAACATCAAGAGCTAAAGCAGTTACCTGATCTAATCCCTCAAGCATTGCTTCCTGCAAAATATGACTTTCTACAAGCCATTAAAACACATCAGCCTGCAATAATTGCTGAGCTTAAATCCAAATCACCCTCTGAAGGCGTGATTGACCCAAACTATAATCCAGTCACTATTGCCAAAGCTTACCAAGCAGGTGGCGCTTGCGCATTATCCATTTTGACTGACAAGCCTTTTTTTGGTGGTGATTTTGAAGATATTCGCAAAGTCCGCGATGTGGTGACTATCCCAATATTATGCAAAGATTTTATTATCGATGAAAAACAAATATATCAAGCACGCCTTAAAGGTGCTGACGCCTGTCTTTTGATCGTGCGCTGCTTAGATAAAGCACGTTTACAAACACTAATTCAATGCATTGAATCACTTAACATGACCGCATTGGTTGAAGTATTTGATGAAAAAGAAACAGAAACGGCCTTAGCCTGTAACGCTAAACTAATCGGTGTTAACAATCGCAATTTAGATACCCTTGAGATGGATACTGATAACATTGTACGCCTACAAAAAATAGTGCCTCAAGATATTACGCTATTGAGCTTATCAGGTGCTAAAACACCTCAAGACCTCCATCATTTTGGCTGTACTTATGATGGCGTTTTAGCAGGGACTGCTTTAATGCGTGCTAATGATAAGGTGGCGTTTTTGCAGGAAGCGATAAATGCAACTACACCATAGATTAATGGCACTACCTTTAGGAAGATCACTAACCATCCATGGCAGCTCCGCATTGGATCCTCACGCCATTCTGGCTCAGGATGACAAGTCAGAGGTTGTCATTGCGAGCATGGATGCCTGGCAATCTATTTTGTCAGGGATGGTAGATTTAAGTTCGTTGCAAAGCCTATATTTACAGGCTACTTCTTAAGGTAGTGCCATTACACCATAGATAGACTTTTTTTGACCAATAAATAAACAAAAAGCCTTGCTAGAATAATTCCAACAAGGCTTTAAATTATATTCGACTTTAGAAAATCAATGACTACTCGTCATAGTCCTCATCGTCATCTTGTCTGTTGTTTTCATCAAGATCTTCGTCACCGCTAACAAATAGATCTTCAAGGTCAACACTATTCTCTTCAGCATCCGCATTCAATGCCGCACTTAGCGCCATTTCAAGCTCATCCATTGATGGGCCTGTTTCTAATGCTTCTTGCTCTTGTAAGTGCTTACGCTTACGCTCTTGGTGATGTGCAAGCCCCGTACCTGATGGAATCAAGCGCCCAATCAATACGTTTTCTTTCAAGCCACGCAGTTGATCTTCTTGTCCACCAACCGATGCTTCCGTTAGAACGCGAGTTGTTTCTTGGAAAGAAGCAGCTGACAGGAACGACTCTGTAGACAATGACGCTTTAGTGATACCCAATAAAATGTGTTCATAGATTGCCTCTAGCTTGCCTTCAGCACGTAGTTTTTCATTCTCTTCCAAGACTTGAACCAACTCAACTGGCTCGCCATCAACAAATTTACTATCGCCTGCCGCTAAGATATTGACCTTGCGTAACATCTGACGAATAACCGTCTCGATATGCTTATCGTTAATACCTACACCTTGTAAGCGATAAACCTCTTGGATTTCATTAATAATATAATCTGCAAGCTCATGCACGCCTTTCAAACGTAAAATTTCATGTGGGTCTAATGGTCCATCAGAAATGATTTCACCCTTAGAAACATGCTCACCTTCAAATACGTTGATATGACGCCATTTAGGAATCATAATTTCAATCGGATCCATATCTTCTGGCGAGATAATCAAGCGACGCTTGCCTTTTGTCTCTTTACCGAAGCTAACAATACCTGAAGCCTCCGCCATAATTGCAGCATCCTTAGGACGGCGCGCCTCAAACAAGTCTGCCACGCGTGGTAGACCCCCAGTAATATCCTTGTTTTTAGAGCCTTCTTGTGGAATACGCGCGATGACATCACCAACTTCGATCTTCGTGCCATTTTCGATATTCAAGATCGCACCCACTGGCATAAAGTAGCTTGCTGGAATATTGGTATTCGGGAAGCATAACTCTTCACCGACTTCATCAATCAAACGCACCAATGGTTTGATGTCTCTATTACCACTTTTTTGCGAGTCAGAGGTAATAACAATACTTGAAAGTCCTGTCATTTCATCTGCTTGGTGCTTCATCGTCACACCATCAATAAAGTCAATGAAGTTTATGTGTCCAGCAACCTCAGCAACTACTGGATGTGTATGCGGGTCCCAGGTCGCGACAACGGCACCAGCTTTGACTTGTGCATTATCATTTACTGGTAATTCAGCACCGTATGGTACTTTGTACTTCTCGCGCTCACGTCCAAACTTATCAATAATACTAATTTCACCTGAACGCGAAACGACTACGTGATTACCTTCGCGGTTTTTAACAGTTTTAATATTATTAAACTTAATACGTCCGCCATTTTTGATCTGAACGTTGTTTTCAGCAGTATCCTGCGATGCCGCACCACCAATATGGAAGGTACGCATCGTTAACTGTGTACCTGGTTCACCAATGGATTGTGCTGCGACAACACCAACTGATTCACCCATATTAACCAAATGTCCGCGTGCAAGATCTCGTCCGTAACATTTAGCACATAAACCACGACGCGTTTCACAGGTGATCGATGAACGAATGATAACTTGGTCAACACCATTTTTTTCAATCAATTCAACGACTTTCTCATCAAGCAATGTACCTGCTTCAACCAAGATCTCATCTTCACCTGGCTTATAGATATCTTCGGCATTGACACGACCCAGTAGACGCTCGCCCAAAGGTACAACAACGTCCCCACCTTCAATCAAGGCAGAAACCGTTACGCCTTTTTGTGTACCACAATCATCTTCAATAATGACCAAGTCTTGTGCCACATCAACAAGACGACGTGTTAAGTAGCCTGAGTTAGCTGTTTTTAATGCCGTATCAGCAAGACCCTTACGTGCACCATGCGTTGAGGTAAAGTATTGTAAAACCGATAGGCCTTCACGGAAGTTTGCCGTAATAGGTGTTTCAATAATCGAGCCATCCGGTTTTGCCATCAAACCACGCATACCTGCAAGCTGTCTGATCTGTGCTGCAGAACCCCGCGCACCTGAATCTGCCATCATGTATACTGAGTTAAATGACTCTTGTTCAATTTCAGTACCCGCTTTATCAGCAACTTTTTCTTTCGAAATCACTTCCATCATGGATTTGGCAACTTTCTCATTGGCGCGTGACCAAATATCAATCACCTTGTTATAACGCTCACCAGCAGTAACTAAACCACTTGCATACTGCTCAGAAATTTCCTTAACTTGACCTTCAGCTTCAGCCAAAATACCTACTTTAGCATCAGGAATAATCATATCGTTGATACCAATTGAAATACCCGATTTTGTTGAATATTTATAACCGGCATACATTAATTGGTCAGCAAAAATCACCGTAGCTTTTGTGCCTAAACGACGATAACATTGGTCAATAATCTTACCCACTGCCTTTTTAGTCAATGGTTGGTTAATCAATGAAAACGGTAATCCTTCCGGTAGAATGCTTGATAATAAAGCACGTCCAACCGTTGTTTCAACAATACCCTTCTCATCAATATATTCGCCAGATTCAAGCAGAACCTTGTGATCCAAACGTACTTTAATCTTTGCATGAATATCAACAACACCGGCATCATAAGCACGCTGAACGTGCAATAGGTCAGCAAATAATTTGCCTTCCCCTTTAGAATTAATCTTTTCACGCGTCACATAATAAAGACCTAAAACAATATCCTGCGTTGGCGCAATTACAGGGGATCCACTTGCTGGAGATAAGATGTTATTGGTTGACATCATCAACACGCGCGCTTCAAGCTGTGCTTCAATCGTCAATGGCACGTGAACTGCCATCTGATCCCCGTCAAAGTCAGCGTTAAATGCCGTACATACCAATGGGTGCAACTGTATCGCTTTACCTTCAATCAAGGTAGGTTCAAATGCTTGAATACCCAATCTATGCAACGTTGGTGCACGGTTAAGAAGCACAGGATGCTCGCGGATCACCTCTTCTAAGATATCCCAAACAACCGCTTCTTCACGCTCAACCATCTTCTTGGCTGCTTTAATCGTTGTCGCATGCTCATAATGTTCAAGCTTTGAGTAAATAAATGGCTTAAATAGCTCTAACGCCATCTTCTTTGGCAAACCGCATTGATGTAAGCGCAATGTAGGACCAACGGTAATGACTGAACGACCAGAATAGTCAACACGCTTACCTAAAAGGTTTTGGCGGAAACGACCTTGCTTACCTTTAATCATATCTGCTAATGATTTTAAGGCACGTTTATTTGAGCCAGTTACCGCACGTCCGCGACGACCGTTGTCTAATAATGCATCAACTGATTCTTGCAACATACGCTTTTCATTACGCACGATAATATCAGGCGCATTAAGCTCTAAAAGACGCTTTAAACGATTGTTACGGTTAATAACACGGCGATATAAATCATTCAAATCAGAGGTTGCAAAACGCCCACCATCCAGAGGTACTAACGGACGCAAATCCGGTGGCAACACCGGCAAAACTGTCATAATCATCCATTCAGGTTTATTACCTGATTCACGGAATGATTCTAATAACTTCAAACGCTTTGTTAATTTCTTAAGCTTCGTTTCTGAATTGGTTGTTGGGATTTCTTCACGAATCGTTTCAATCTCATGATCAAGATCGGTGTCAATCAACAACTTTTGAATTGCTTCAGCACCCATTTGTGCTTCAAATTCATCACCATACTCTTCTAATGCGTCAAGATAGGTTTCTTCATTGAGTAACTGTCCTTTTTCAAAAGGTGTCATCCCAGGATCAGTCACTGCATATGCTTCAAAATATAAAATGCGCTCGATATCGCGTAATGTCATATCTAATAGCAGACCAATACGCGATGGCAGTGATTTCAAATACCAAATATGTGCTACAGGACAAGCCAAATCAATATGTCCCATACGCTCACGACGAACACGCGCTTGTGTGACTTCAACACCACACTTCTCACAAATAATTCCACGATGCTTTAAACGCTTGTATTTACCACACAAACATTCATAGTCCTTAATCGGACCAAAGATTTTGGCACAGAATAAACCATCTCTTTCAGGTTTAAATGTACGATAGTTAATGGTTTCTGGCTTTTTCACTTCACCATATGACCATGAGTGAATCATTTCAGGTGACGCAAGACCGACACGAATACGGTCAAACTCTAAATCTTTACCTTGCTGTTTCATACCGCCTAGTAAGTTTTTCAAGGCTCTACTCCTATTTTTGCAAAGTTTAAAATCAAAATGCTACAGGCTATGCCCATAGCTGTTTCATTACGACAACTAAAGTGTGTTTAGTTTTCTAAATCAGACTCAAGGTCAATATCAATACCTAATGCACGTACTTCTTTCATTAATACGTTGAAAGATTCAGGCAGACTTGCGTCCATCTTGAAATTGCCATCAACAATATTTTTGTACATTCTGGTACGACCGTTTACATCATCCGATTTAACCGTCAACATTTCACGAAGTGTATAAGCAGCACCATAAGCTTGTAGTGCCCACACCTCCATCTCACCAAAACGCTGACCACCAAACTGTGCTTTACCACCCAGTGGCTGTTGCGTAACCAAACTATAAGAACCTGTTGAACGCGCATGCATCTTGTCATCAACCAAATGGTCTAGCTTCAACATGTACATATAACCAACGGTTACATGGCGATCAAATGGTAAGCCAGTACGCCCATCATAAAGCTGCGCTTGGCCGCTTTCATTTAAGCCACAAAGTTTTAGAAGGTCTTTGATGTCTTTTTCTTTCGCGCCATCAAATACTGGTGTTGCAATTGGCACACCTGATCTTAGGTTATAAGCCATTTCAATCACTTGATCATCATCAAGCTGACTTAAATCAACTTTCTTATTACCAATCGTGTTATAGACTTCTTCTAAAGTCTTACGAATATCTTGTGCTTTTTGACTTGCTTCAAGCGCATCTGAGACTTTATGTCCTAATGCTCTTGCTGCCATACCCATATGTGTCTCAAGTACCTGACCGATGTTCATACGTGACGGAACCCCTAGTGGGTTCAGGACAATGTCCATAGGTGTGCCATCTTCAAGATAAGGCATATCTTCAATTGGTAGAATGCGTGACACAACACCCTTATTACCATGACGACCTGCCATTTTATCACCTGGCTGAATACGACGTTTAACGGCAACAAATACCTTAACGATCTTAAGAACGCCTGGGGACAAATCATCACCTTGGATAAGTTTTTTGCGTTTTGCTTCAAACTTTGTCTCAAAGTCTTTACGCGCTTGTTCAATCTGTGCTTTACAACGTGTAATTGTTTCCATCGTTGTTTCATCTTCGGCACGAATATCAAGCCACTGAACAAATTCAAGATTCTTTAAATACTCTTTAGTTATCTCTTGTCCACGTTTTAAGCCACCAGGCCCCGCTAGCGCTTTCTTGCCAGTTAGCTCTTGCAATAAATAAGAACGCACAGCACCTTCAACAATACGATACTCATCACGTAAGTCTTTACGAATACGTGCCAATTCTGCTTTTTCAATTTCAACAGAACGTTGATCTTTTTCTAAACCATCACGCGTAAACACTTGAACATTAATGACTGTACCATACATACCAGTTGGCATTCTTAATGAACTGTCTTTAACATCTGAAGCTTTCTCACCGAAGATAGCACGTAGTAGCTTTTCTTCAGGTGTTAACTGCTGCTCGGCCTTAGGTGTGATCTTAGCAACCAATACATCACCAGGTGCAACATTGGCACCAATATGAATAATACCGGCTTCATCTAATTTATTTAGTGCATGTTCACTGACATTAGGAATATCTGAAGTAATCTCTTCAGCGCCTAATTTAGTATCACGTGCAATACAGGTGAGCTCTTCAATATGGATCGAAGTATAGCGATCATCTTCAACAATACGCTCAGATAATAAAATTGAATCCTCAAAGTTAAACCCATTCCACGGCATAAATGCCACAAGAAGGTTTTGACCTAAAGCCAGCTCCGCCATATCAGTCGATGAACCATCTGCTAACACATCACCTTTTTTAACAACATCTCCAGGACGCACAATTGGACGTTGGTTAATACAGGTGTTTTTGTTTGAACGACGGAACTTTGTTAAGTTATAAATATCAACAACAGAGTCACCTTCATTGATTTCGTCATTACTAGCGCAAACGACGATACGACCACCATCAACTGCGTCAACAACACCTGAGCGCTTAGCAACAATACACGTACCTGAGTCACGCGCGACAATACGCTCCATCCCAGTACCCACTAATGGCTTCTCAGCTCTAAGTGTTGGCACCGCCTGACGTTGCATGTTTGAACCCATCAATGCACGGTTCGCGTCATCATGCTCCAAAAATGGAATAAGGGCTGCCGCAACTGAAACCATTTGTTTCGCTGAAACATCCATATATTGGACCTGATCAGCCGTTGTGAAAATTGCCTCACCTTTTGAACGACACTGAATTAACTCATCGGTTAGACGACCTTTTTTATCCATGGCAGCAGATGCTTGAGCGATCACATAATTGCTCTCATCAATTGCTGATAAATAATCGATCTTATCAGTGGCAACGCCATCAATCACCTTGCGATATGGTGCTTCTAAGAAACCATAGTGATTCGTGCGCGCATAACATGCCAAAGAGTTGATCAAACCAATGTTTGGACCTTCTGGTGTTTCAATCGGACATAAACGACCATAGTGTGTCGTATGAACGTCACGCACTTCAAAGCCGGCACGATCTCTTGATAAACCGCCTGGTCCTAACGCTGAAATACGGCGCTTATGGGTTACCTCTGATAATGGGTTATCTTGATCCATAAACTGTGACAATGCACCTGAACCAAAGAACTCTTTAATCGAAGCGGTAATTGGTTTAGCGTTAACAAGATCTTGCGGCATCGCACTTTCACGATCAACCATTGATAAGCGCTCACGCACTGATCTCTCCACTCGCACCAAACCGATTCTAAATTGGTTTTCAGTCATCTCACCAACCGCACGGATGCGGCGATTTCCTAAGTGATCAATATCATCAACATCACCGCGCCCATCACGAATATCAATCAATGTTTTGACAACATCAATAATATCTTCTTTAGTTAGAACACCTGACCCTTTGTCTGATTTACGTCCCAAGCGGTTGTTAAACTTCATGCGACCGACTGCCGATAGATCATAACGATCTTCTGAAAAGAATAGACCTTGGAAAAGATTCTCTGCTGAATCTTTTGTTGGTGGCTCGCCTGGACGCATCATGCGATAAATTTCAACTAATGCTTCATCACGATCACGACATACATCATTTCGCAACGTATCAGCAATATAGGAGCCACGATCTAAGTCATTAGTATCAAGCGTTTGGAATGTTGTAATACCGCGATCAGATAATTTTTCCAATAATGCAGGTGTAATCTCTTCATTAGCCTGCGCCAATACCTCACCTGACGTTTCATCAACGATACGTGAATATAACACTTTACCAACGACATAAGAAACAGGAACATCAATTTGATTTAAGCCTTGCTCTTTCATAAGCTTTGTATGTCTGGCAGTAATACGCTTGCCTTCAGCAACTAGCACTTTACCATCTGTATCAACCACATCAAAAGAGGCTGTTGTTCCCTTTAATGAATCCGGATCAAAAGTCATCATTAATGCGCCATCTTCGACAGCGAATTCAACCGGTTCATAAAAAATCTTTAATAGCTCATCCTCAGTGTAACCAAGTGCTTTTAGCAACACAGTAGATGGTAATTTACGACGTCTATCTATACGCACATAAAGTAAGTCTTTTGGGTCAAATTCAAAATCTAGCCATGATCCACGATATGGGATCACGCGCGCTGAGTGTAATATTTTACCTGAGGAATGGGTTTTGCCTTTGTCATGATCAAAGAACACACCTGGCGAGCGGTGCAACTGCGATACAACCACACGTTCTGTACCATTGATTACAAAGGTTCCGTTATCAGTCATTAATGGGATTTCACCCATATAAACTTCCTGCTCACGGACATCTTTAATCACTTTATCTTCTACTGGTGCTTCTTTGTCATATATCACCAATCTCAGCTTAACACGTAAAGGTGCGGCATAGGTTACACCTCTAATACCACATTCGTTTTCATCAAAAACAGGCTCACCTAAACGGTAGCTTACATAGTGAAGCTCGGAATACCCTGAAACGCTTGCTATGGGGAAAACCGATTTAAAAGCTGCTTCTAAACCGTTATTTTTACGGCTTTGTGCTTTCACATCTTGTTGTAAAAACTCTTTATATGAATTTACTTGAACAGCAAGCAAATATGGAACATCTAGAATATTAGGAAGGTTCCCAAATTCTTTACGGATTCTTTTTTTCTCAGCGTATGAGTACGACATCAGGCACTTCCTCTGACTACATTCGTTTTAACCACTAAATCATGCCAAAAGTTTGGAAAACTTTATTTATCTGCAATTACAGACACATCTACAAATGCTATTTGTTAGATAGCAGAAAAGGCCAACAGATAAAACACCTGTTAGCCTTTACTTTTTAACTTAAAATAATCGTTTGATTACTTAAGCTCAACCTTAGCACCAGCTTCTTCAAGCTGCTTTTTAAGTGCTTCAGCATCATCTTTAGAAGCAGCTTCTTTGATTGTGAAAGGCACGCCTTCAACAGCATCTTTTGCTTCTTTAAGACCTAAACCAGTTGCTGCACGAACTGCTTTGATCGCGCCAACTTTATTAGAACCCGCTTCAACTAAAACAACGTCAAATTCAGTTTTTTCTTCTGCAGCGGCAGCATCACCTGCAGCAGGAGCTGCAACTGCAACAGCAGCTTGTGCAGAAACACCGAATTTTTCTTCCATCATCTTAACCAATTCACAAACATCCATAACGCTCATTTCAGCAACTGCATTTAGGATATCTTCTTTAGTAATAGCCATTATATACTCCTATTAAATAATTTAATTTCAAAAACGAAAAGTGGTTTTATTTTGCATCACCAACAGCAGCGAATACACGAACAGCTTGCGCTGGAATCTCGTTAGCAGTACGCACAAACTTGGTAACAGGTGCAAGTAATACATTGCACAATAACGCAAGTGCGTCGTTTCTGCTTGGAAGCTTAGACATTTCTTCTAGCTTATCCGCGCCAAACAACTCACCGCCCATTGCTAAGTTCTTCACTTCAAAAGCTTTATGATCTTTCATAAAACCTTTAAATAACTTAGCTGCCGCACCTGGCTCTTCTTTCGAGAAAGCCAACACTAAAGGACCGACAAGCGCATCATTCATGCACTCAAACTCAGTTCCTTTAAATGCGATTCTTGCTAAGTTATTGCGAACAACTTTCAAGTATACACCTGATTCACGAGCCTGTTTACGTAAATCACTCATTTGATTCACAGTCAAGCCGCGGTAATCAGCTACCGCTGCAGACAATGCCAAGGATGCCTGTTCGGCAACTTCTGCCACAATCGCTTTTTTATCTTCAAGCTTTAGCGCCATTAGCTAATCCTCTTGTTTTTGTCTACGTTATTATTTAATACGATGTTGAAACCAAATAAAAAATTTTATTCTCTTCAAAGGTCACACGCACCGTCTGCGTAGGAAATTAAGCAATCTTGCGACCACACCTACGGTCTTTGACATCACTGACTTAACATGACATTAAGTAGCGACCCAAAGAAACTTGTTTAAGTCCTTAGCACAAAACCGCACCAAGGCACACAAAAAAGGCTCGTTATCTTAAACCTCGATTGTACTCATGTCAAGCATAATCCCAGGACCCATTGTACTAGATACCGTGACCTTCTTAATATAAACACCTTTTGCTGTTGCAGGCTTAAGTTTTTTAAGATCTGCCAAAAGCGTTTCTAAATTTTGCTGTAAAGCCGTTGGCTCAAAATCAGCTTTACCGATTGTTGTATGCACGATACCTGCTTTGTCAACACGGAAACGTACCTGACCTGCCTTTGCATTAGTAACTGCTTGAGCAACATCAGTTGTTACCGTACCTACTTTAGGGTTTGGCATTAAGCCTTTTGGACCAAGGATTTGACCTAACTGACCAACGACACGCATTGCATCAGGTGTTGCAATCACAACATCAAAATCCATGTTACCTTTCTTTACTTCAGCAGCTAAATCATCCATACCAACGATATCAGCACCAGCTTCAGTTGCCTTGGTTGCATTCTCACCTTGAGTGAATACAGCAACGCGAACCGTTTTACCTGTACCGTTTGGCAATACAGAGGCACCACGCACAACTTGATCAGATTTACGCGGATCAACGCCTAAGTTTACGGCAACATCGATAGACTCTTTGAATTTAACTTTTGAAAGTTCTTTTAAAAGGTTGAATGCATCAGTTGCTGAATAAGCATCTAGTTTATTTACTTTTTCAGACAAAGCTTTCATTCTTTTTGATAACTTAGCCATTACTCAACCCCCTCAACTTTAAGACCCATGCTACGCGCACTACCTGCGATTGTTCTAACTGCCGCATCCATATCTGCCGCTGTTAAATCAGGCTCTTTCGTCTTAGCGATTTCTTCTAACTGCTCACGGTTAACCGTGCCGGCAACATCTTTAGAAGGGTTTGAACTACCAGATTTGATCTTGGCAGCTTTCTTCAACAAGAACGAAGCTGGTGGTGTTTTCATTGTAAATGTGAAACTTCTGTCGCTATACACAGTAATCACAACAGGAACCGGCGCACCTTGTTCCATTTTTTGCGTCTGCGCATTAAATGCTTTACAGAATTCCATGATATTCACACCATGCTGACCCAATGCTGGACCAATTGGAGGACTAGGGTTTGCTTGCCCTGCTTTTACCTGAAGCTTAATATAAGCTTGTACTTTCTTTGCCATTATTTACTCCTACTTTGGGTATAACGCTATTTTACAAATAGCTTCCCTATTGTTTTTTACTTAACACCTAGCTAAGCACCTTATATCACTGACTTTAGTGCAGCGATAAACTCCTAAGCATCTTTCTCAACCTGTGAGAACTCAAGCTCAACAGGTGTAGAACGCCCAAAAATTGAAACCGCGACATGCACACGCGATTTTTCATAGTTAATTTCTTCAACCACACCAGTGAAATCAGCAAACGGACCATCCAATACACGAACCACTTGCCCAACCTGAAACGTAGTGCGTGGTTTTGGCGCTGTTTTATCTGCACCTGTTTTTAATGTACCTAAAATTCTTTCAGCCTCAACATTACTAATCGGCATTGGACGCTCACTCGTTCCACCAACAAAACCACTAACGCGCGGCGTGCGACGCACAAGCTGCCAAGCGGCTTCATCCATTTCCATCTGAATCAAAACATAACCCGGAAAGAATTTACGCTCACTTTTACGCTTTTGTCCTGCTTTCATCTCAACGACTTCTTCAGTTGGCACTAAAATCTTGCCAAAGAAATGCTCCAAGCCTTCTAACTTTATTTTTTCTTCAATCTGAGATTTAACCCGCTTCTCATAACCTGAATAAGCCTGAATAACATACCATCTCTTTTTGCCACCATTCTCTACTTCCATATCTGGCTGAGTAGCCTCTGTTTCGACCTGCTCATTTGGCAAATCTTTCTCATCCGCAGACATAAACAACCTCTTAACTTAATATCGCTTGAATAAGGTACATAAACAGCATACCCACAAAATAAATAATAACCGACGCCACAGCAACAATTGCCAAGACAATCAGTGTTGAGTTAATCGTCTCTTGACGTGTTGGCCATACAACTTTGCGCATCTCCAACCTAGCCTCTAAAACAAATTGCCAGCCTTTTGCACCTTGATTTGTTTGTCTACCAATTGCCAATAAAACAACAACACCAACGATAATAAGTACCGCCATCAATGCAGATGATTCGGTAAAAAGCGAGAAATACATACTCGAAAAAACAATGACTGCAGCGATGATCACCATCAATAACCACAACATCTTATTATTAGCGCTAGTTATCTGACGCATATCAGCTTTTTTAGTGGTGGTTGTCCACACTTTTTTAGTTACTGAATCTTTCATCTAGAAGCCTCATTTCCCACTACAAACAAAAACGGCGTGCAATCTTAACACAGATTAACACGCCGTTCAAGTCAATTTATTTGGCAGGCCAGGAGGGACTCGAACCCCCAACTTGCGGTTTTGGAGACCGCTGCTCTACCAATTGAACTACTGGCCTACAAAACTTATCGAGTTACCACTAATATTAAGCAAGGATCTTAGCTACAACACCAGCACCAACCGTACGACCACCTTCACGAATTGCGAAGCGTAAACCGTCTTCCATCGCGATCGAGTTGATCAATGTAACAACCATTTTAATGTTGTCACCAGGCATGACCATTTCAACACCTTCTGGCAATTCAACTGAACCAGTTACATCCGTTGTACGGAAGTAGAATTGAGGTCTATAGCCTTTAAAGAACGGCGTATGACGACCGCCTTCTTCTTTAGATAACACATAAACTTCTGCTTCGAACTTAGTGTGCGGCGTAATTGAACCCGGCTTACAAAGAACCTGACCGCGCTCAACATCATCACGCTTCAAACCACGAATCAGAATACCAACGTTTTCACCCGCTTTACCTTCATCTAGAAGCTTACGGAACATTTCAACACCAGTAACTGTAGTCTTTTGAGTATCTCTAATACCAACAACTTCAACTTCTTCACCAACTTTGATAACACCACGCTCAACACGCCCAGTAACAACCGTACCACGACCAGAAATTGAGAACACATCTTCAATTGGCAACAAGAAAGGCTTGTCAGTTTCACGTTGTGGCTCAGGGATGTATTCATCAAGCGTTTTACCTAATTCAAGAATAGCATCAACCCATTTTTGCTCACCAGCTAAAGCACCAGTCGCTGAACCTTTAATGATTGGCGTATCATCACCAGGGAACTCGTACTGATCAAGAAGTTCACGAACTTCCATTTCAACCAATTCCAACAACTCTTCATCGTCAACCATGTCACACTTGTTCAAGAAAACAACAATATATGGAACGCCCACCTGACGAGATAAAAGGATATGTTCACGTGTTTGCGGCATAGGACCATCAGCAGCTGAACATACAAGAATCGCACCATCCATTTGAGCTGCACCAGTAATCATGTTTTTAACATAATCGGCATGCCCCGGACAGTCTACGTGTGCATAGTGACGATTTGGTGTTTCATATTCAACGTGTGAAGTTGAAATAGTAATACCACGCGCCTTCTCTTCTGGCGCATTATCAATCTCATCGAACGCACGAGCAGCACCACCATATGCTTCTGAAAGCACCTTAGTGATCGCAGCTGTTAAAGTTGTTTTACCATGATCAACGTGACCAATTGTACCAACGTTAACGTGCGGCTTATTACGTTCAAATTTTTCTTTAGCCATTATTTGCTCCAAAGTTTTATTAACAAACCCAAATGGTGCTCACAACCAGATTTGAACTGGTGACCTCTCCCTTACCAAGGGAGTGCTCTACCTACTGAGCTATGCGAGCTTCAATCTTTAAAATTTTAAATTCTTTAAATACACTTTTTAAATCCCTTTATATGGAGCGGGCGATGGGAATCGAACCCACACTATCGGCTTGGAAGGCCGAAGTTCTACCATTGAACTACGCCCGCATTGGGAAATCGTGGTGGAGGGGGCAGGATTCGAACCTGCGAAGGCTGAGCCGTCAGATTTACAGTCTGATCCCTTTGGCCGCTCGGGAACCCCTCCAGCGTGCTGGCGACAATCATAGGGCTTTAGTTTTTAAAAATCAACTTTTTTTCATCGATTTTTTTGCCTATAATTTCATGCACCAGATTTTGAAAACTTAAGCAGTTAAGACGCGTGGAAGTATATACGAAAGCAAAATCATTTTGCCAGCATTTTTTGCTATTAATTTTAGTTTTTTTCATCTTCACAGCAAATGCTGAGATATATCACTGGCAGGATAAAAATGGCAACACTGTCTTTTCCAATACACCACCAAGTAAAAACACCAAAACAACAACAGTTAACACTCAAACAGTAAACGTTATTACCAAAACAAACACCAAAACTGACCATGAGGAGGATGACGAAGATGAGATTAATCTGCCACAAGTAATGACAGATAAACTCAAAGAAAAACTTTCCGAACATATCGACAATCAAAAAAGCACGCTTAATATCAAAATCACATCCCCTGCCAACAACACACATATTCATAATTTTTACCCGCTAATCCCCATTCAAACCTTGCCATCACTATCTGCCAAAGCCAAAGTGATGGTTATTGCGAATGAACATGAGGGCAGCGCAGTCTATCAAAACAATACATGGAATATACCAAGACCCTTTCCTGGCAAAAACGACATAAGCCTCTATGGCAAAACTGAAACAGGAGACCCTTTCTTCTCTGACTCAATCACCATGTATATTCATAACAGCCGTGTCAATCAGAATGCTAAATAGATGCTCTTAACTAACTCCCACCGCTTTACTCTCTGGAAAGCGTATCATTATTGTCAAACCTTGGCCTCCGTCCGAGGTACGCGCTGCTATCTGCCCATCGTGCAACCTAACAATCTCCTTAACAATGGAAAGCCCAAGCCCACTGCCTGCCTGCCCTGTTCCTGCTTCACGATAAAAACGATCAAAAATTCGCTTTTGCTTATCCTCAGCAATCCCAATTCCATTATCAACCACTTCAAATAACACTTCTGATTTTGCCACATAGCTATATAAGACAACTTTACCGCCATCTGGGGTGTAGCGAATGGCATTATCAATAAGATTTCTAAATAATATATTTATCAGCGTTTCACTAACATAAACAACTGCCGCGGATTTGCTTGGCAAAAACTCCAACTCAATATTTTTTTGCAGCGCCAATAGCGCTAACTCTGCAAGCTGATTCTCAGCAATGTTATTTAAGTTTACATTCTTTCTATCCGGCAAATCCTGCTGCGGCTCTAAGCGACTTAGTGTAAGCAGTTGATCAATAATATAAAAATAACGATCCGCCCCACTGATAATATTAGCAATGCGCTTTTTAATCTCAACCATATCATCCAAGTTAAGCGCAACCTCGGCTTGTGTTTTTAACGCAGCCAATGGGGTTTTTAACTCATGTGCCGCATCTCCGGCAAAACGCTTTTCACGCTCTAATACCTTACTAAATTTTTGAAATAGAATATTTAATTGATTTAATAGCGGAATCACTTCAGGTGGTGCTGTTTTGACAGCAATTGGCTCAAGCTTACGCGGGTCTTTTACCGCGATTGCACGGCGAATATCAGACAAAGGTCGCAATGCCAATTGCACCACAATAAATATAGACAGCAATAGAAATATATATAATGTGATCAAATCCCATAAAGCACTGCGAAATAAATTTAAAAACATTTGGTGCTTAAAATCAGAACTAACCAACACCACAATGCGATAGGGTTGATAGCGACTATTAATGCTAAACATATTCCACAGCTGTGATCCTTGCGCTGTTTTCAACTTCACGGTTTGAAAACTATCAAGCTCCGTCTTTTGAAAAGTAGAAACATCCGGCGAGCCGGTTGAATGTAAGATCAAACTGCCACTGCGACGGTCATAAACTTGGAAAGCAAACGAATCCTTATATACATTGTCAAACTGCGCGATTTTAGGTTTTAAGTTTCCTGCAATATTTTCCAGTGTTGTTAACGAGTTAGACTCTAGTAGGTCACTTAACTGGCGTTTTGAACTATCAGTAATCGCAGCGGACAATAAGGCATCAATCGCATTGGCACTATTAACCATTTGCATTTTAAATAGGTCTTCATTTTGTTGACGCATTTGATAGTAATTAAAAACACCCAAAATAAATATTGAACAACTAATAAGCAATATTAAGCAGATGCTTAAAAACTTTTGAATAGATAATCTATTATTAAGAAAAGTAAAGTAATTCGCGCGTTCCATAATGCTCAAAACATTCAAAGTAACTAGGCATATAAGATCTTACCCTAGCATATAAGTGGTTGCCCAATCATATCGAACTTATGAGTGATAATCTAGCATAACTCACTAAGACCTCTTGACTGGTGACACATCAAAGAGCAAATAAAGACACAAGAGAGACTACTTATAAATCAATTCATGGCAGCAAAATACAATACTTTTGCAGAGATCAACTATCAGACTTGCCATCTTGCTTATATTAAGGTTACGATAATCGCCGACAGGGACATAAAAATATCTGATAACATTTAATCATATAGCCTACAGCAGATTCATCATTTTGCTCTTTCGCATATGAGATGTTATTGCGATAATGTTAAAGGAGTATAAATTGGGTTGTTATGCAGCGAAACTACAATAAACAAATGTATAGTATGCCGCCCTTTTGATCACAACAATTCTAACCATTCTATGGTAGGGTAATAAGGAGATAGACGTGTTACAGCCAGATAACCAAAATAAGTTTGATGACAAAGCAAATAACGTCATTAACACGCTCACAAATGACTATGCTGAAGATAACGACAATGACGATGTCGAGAACAATAGTTATGCACCAGACAATTCTATTGATCATGATGACGATGACAGTGCGTTTAATAATACGGGGGTTGATACCCATGACTTTTCACACGTAGACAATGACGCCACGCGAATGTACCTTGTTGATATTGGTTTTAGACCATTACTAACAAAAGATGAGGAATTCTATTATGCTCAAAAAGTGCAAAAAGGTGACTTAAAAGCAAAGAATATCATGATCGAAAGCAATTTACGCCTTGTTGTAAAAATCGCTAAACGTTATAAACCACGCGGCAACAGCTTAAGCTTTCTTGATTTGATTGCTGAAGGTAATCTTGGTTTAATTCGCGCTGTTGAAAAATTTGACCCTGAGTTAGGTTGGCGCTTCTCAACCTATGCCACTTGGTGGATACGTCAAAACATTGAACGCGCACTCTTAAACCATCAACGCACAATCCGTGTTCCTGTGCATATACTAAAGGAGCTCAATGTATACCTGCGCGCAGCAACGGAACTGACTAAACTGCTTGATCACGAACCTTCCCCTGAGGAGATTGCTGAATTTATTGATCGTCCTGTTGAGGACATTCGCAAAATTCTCACGTCAACCGTACCGATGGATTCACTGGATGACGCTTATGATGACTCTAATCGCAGCATGCTCGATACAATTGCAGATGAACAAACCAGTGATCCTGAGGACATTCATTTACATCAAAAGGCAGCACAGTTTATTGATCAGTGGCTTGATGAATTAAGTGACAATCAACGTGCTGTGTTATCAATGCGCTTTGGTCTGCGTGGCTATGACATCCAAACCCTTGAGGAAACAGGCACACAAATTGGACTGACGCGTGAACGCGTGCGCCAAATTCAAGTTGATGCACTACGCCGCTTAAAAGTAATTGCTGCGGCCAATAATATTGATGCGAATCTATTCACTAAACAATAAGCATATAAATCAACATTATAGCTCTGATAAAATTTCGTCATTTCTAGCAAGCACTGATAAAGAATAAACCTCCCAACGCCAACTCTTTGGGTGTCTTTATTTGACAACTGTGGGGATATAAGCTTAAATGTGCCTCAAGATTTTTTACTTACCTGCACAAACCAAAACAACACTAAACCTCTGTTGTTGACCTATGTCACAGCTGAGTTTTTTGCTGTTTAAATGTGCCAAATCATGGAGATCAACATGTCTGAAACTGCTGTTTTAAACATCCAACACAAAAATTTATCATTAACGCTACCAATTCACACCCCCGTCTTAGGTCAACAAACTGTTGATGTATCTTCTTTAGTTAAAGAAGGTTTATTCACTTATGACCCAGGCTTTCTTTCAACCGCAGCGTGCTGGTCAAAAATCACTTATATTAACGGCGGTCAAGGTGTACTTCTGCATCGCGGTTATCCTATTGAGCAATGGGTTGAAAAATCGCACTACTTGAATCTTTGCTATGCCTTATTAAATGACAAATTACCAAGCTCTACTGAGGTTAATGCATTTAGTCAACGCATTTTAGATCACATGCCTGCATGCGAACATATTGCGCATACAATCAAGGCATTTCCACAAGACACGCACCCGATGGCAGCCTTAATGGCAGCAGTGAGCGTTATGTCTGCAGAAAATCAAAAAACAATGAATAAGAAAGATCCTGAGCAACAAATAGCAATGGCAGAAAAAATTATTGCACGTATTCCAACATTAGTTGCAATGACTTATCGCCATCGTAATGGCTTGCCTTTTATGGCGCCTAAGAAATCTTTTTCATATGCTGAAAATTTCTTATATATGATGTTTGCCGACAATGAAAATTATCAGCCAGATCCATTAGCCGCACGTGCCATGGATACGATTTTCATATTGCACGCGGATCACGAGCAAAACGCTTCTACTTCAACTGTACGTCTTGCTGGCTCCACGGGCACTGATCCATATGCAGCTATTGTTGCTGGCATTGCCGCTCTTTGGGGACCCGCGCATGGTGGTGCTAATGAAGCCGTCGTTAAAATGCTTGAGCAAATTGGTGATGTAAGCAATATCGATAAGTTTATTGAGCGCGCTAAAGATAAAGAAGATCCATTTAGATTAATGGGATTTGGTCATCGCGTATACAAAAACACTGACCCACGTGCAACAGCTATGAAAAAAGCATGTGAAAGTATTCTTAATCAAATGGGTGATAGTAATAACCCATTACTGCACATTGCCAAGAAACTTGAAGCTATTGCTTTAAATGACACATACTTTATTGAACGAAAACTCTTCCCAAATGTTGATTTCTACTCAGGAATCATCTTGAAAGCATTGGACATCCCAACCTATATGTACACACCCATTTTTGCCTTGGCTCGCACTTCTGGCTGGATCTCTCAATACCTAGAAATGTACAATGACCCTGCGATGAAAATCGGTCGTCCACGTCAGCTTTACATTGGCGAAAACAAAAGAGATTTACCATAATTATTGATTTATCATTTTTACCTTAACCAAACTTTGCAGTATTCTCTGAGTTAAGGATAACTTATGACACTTCAAAAAATTTTTCGTGATCACTGTGAGGTAAACTGTAATTACTATCCACATAACAATAGTCAAATAACACTGACCTTTATTCATGGCACGGGTGGGTGACAAACTCAATGGCATCATTTTAGATTGGATACTTAATCATGCTACATCTTAAAGAAACAACTTTTGTTAGCACAAAGTGGCTCTATGCCAACTTAAATCTACCGCAACTCGTCATACTCGATGCGACACTCAACGATAAAAAGTATAGTGCCTCATTTATTCCACAGAGTCGCTATTTTGATTTGAAGCAACACTTTAGCGACTTAAATAATTCTTTGCCACACACATTGCCCCAAGCTCAATACTTTGCCCTTGCTGCAGCAAAACTTGGCATCCATAACGATAGTATTATCGTGGTCTATGACCAGAATGGCATTTACTCGAGTGCGCGCTGCTGGTTGATGTTTAAAGCAATGGGACATCATAATATTTATATCCTAGATGGTGGTCTGCCGCAATGGCTCAATAATAATCTACCAACGACAACTAGCTATATTACAGCCACTACAGCATATTTTGCAGCTACGCTAACCAATGAGTACTTTTGTAGCAAAGAACACATATTGAATAATTTAAGTAACAACTACGCCATTGTCTTTGATGCACGATCACCAGAACGCTTTAGCGCACGAGAACCAGAGACACGTGATAACCTAAATTCAGGTCATATCCCACGCTCTATTAATATGCACTACGTCAGCGTCCTTGATCAAGGTTGCTTTAAATCAAAAAAAGCACTCACAACTATATTTGCTACTCATGCACCTGATTTACAACAACCACTTATTTTTACGTGTGGCTCAGGTGTCACTGCTTGTATATTAGCAGCAGCTGCAACGATTGTTGGTTATCACAACATCAGCGTTTATGATGGCTCATGGAGTGAGTGGGGAAAAAAGGAACTACAATTACCTTTTTGCCAAAAGGATCACATATTCTGCGATACGTCGCCCAAATAATTCAGCTGTTATTTTATCGCCAATAGGGGGGGTTACTTCAGGAGAATCGTTTTCTGATTGTGTCATGAGCCCCAAAGATCCACCCATCCGATTTAATGCTTCCAAATGTCCTCCATGATGCTCATTTTGCCCTGAGGTATTATCAATACCCAATGACAGCCACAACATACCATGCTGACAAGCAAAGGTGCATAGCTGCATTAACACGTTAAACTTATCACCACTTAGAGAGCCTGAGTTGGTGAAGCCTGCAGCGAGCTTATCTTTCCAGCCTTTTTTTAACCAGACTTTTGATGCATCATCCATAAACTTTTTAAATTGATATGGCACCGAGCCCATATACGTTGGCGCGCCAAATATAATCGCTTCGTAATCATTAAGCGCATCGACATCTTGCAATTCATCAACACTAATAAGCACCGCATGCACTTCTTTTGATGCATTGACACCCATTCTAATATGATCTGCTACCTTCTTAGTATGCCCATAACCACTGTAATAAACGATTGCTACATTTTTCATGTTAAAAATGATATTCATTCTTAAATAAAGTATTGGCATTGTAGCACGCCTAATGTGAGATTCAATAAAGCCTCTCATACAAAAGTATGCAATGAATCAAGAATAAGTTGCATCAGCCCCTTGTGGGATTGCTCGTGCTGCTTAAGCTGCACGGGTGAGGGGGATAATTGAAGCTCAACTTATTCTTCATTATTACTATGATCAATTTATCCTCACCAATTTAGGGTGCATTTCAAATTCAATATCTGCTAGACTTACGCACACTAAAAATTCATGCAACAAGTGTTTTCTTATGACTACTGATCAACGCCCACAAAAGGTTACTTTTTTTGGGTGTTTTTTATTTCTACTTGGCAGCCTTTTCTTTATCTATGAATATTTTGCACGCACATCACTAGACTCACTCAACGCCATGCCGCATAACGCATTTGCCCATAGCCTACATATCACTCCAGAGCAGCTTAGCCTTATTGGTGCGGCTTATGCCATTGCTTACTCTGTCATGCAAATCCCTGTAGGGATTATCCTAGATCGTTTTGGCGTACGCAAAGTGGGGACATTTGCTATTTTGTGGTGTGCTATTGGTGTTTTAATATTTAGCTTCGCCTCAAGCTTTTATTCCGCATTTATTGGTCGACTTTTCATTGGCTTTGGCTCAGCTTTTGCTTTTATCTTGCTCCTTAAAATCGTGCTTGATTGGTTTCCACATCGCATTCTAGGTCTTGTGGTTGGCATGACACAAATTCTTGGCGTGATCGGGCCCATTCTTTCCAACGTCCCCTTGGCTTATGCACTTGAATCTGTTGATTATCAGTGGCGTATTGTTTTTTATTTCATCACCATTGCAGGCATTATATTATCAGTCATTTTCTTGATATTTGCACGTGATCGTCAATCAGCAAAAAACATTCTCTCAATTAAAGCAGTCACCCTACAAACATTGTCACTTTTTAAATATCGTCAAATTCTTATCATCGCTATTTTTGCATTCTTTATCTATCCAGCAGCGGAGCTATTTGGTTCATTGTATGGCTCTAGCTATTTGGTCAGCATGGGCTACTCACAAATTTCTGCTAGCTCTGCCATTCAGTTTATTTGGCTTGGTATGGGGCTTGGCAGCCCCATACTAGGCTTATGCTCTGATTTGATGGGTAAACGCAAACCTGCGCTATATGTAGCTGCACTGATAGGTGTTATTGCCTCATCTATTATTGTTTGGGTACCAAGCCTTCATTTACACTTATATTATTTACTGTTTTTCTTATTTGGATTTGCAACAGGTGCTCAGGCAATTTCATTTAGTGTCGTGGTTGAAAACGTGCCTAGAAAGCTTGAAGCAACGGCAATGGCATTTAACAATATGAGTGTTGTTTTAGGTGCGGCAGTTATTCAAATATTGGGAGGTGTGACCTTAAGTAAAATTGCATTAAGCTCATCACAATTTAACACTCAGAATTATGAAGTTATGCTGAGTATTAGTATTGTCTTTTTTGCAGTGGCTTTTATATTCAGTCTATTTTTTATTAAAGAAACACATTGTCAAAGGCAAGTTATCAACTAAGCTTTAATGACATGTAAACCGCCCATATATTTGCGCAATACTTCAGGTACGACAATAGAGCCATCTTTTTGCTGATAATTCTCTAATACGGCAACAAGCGTTCTACCAACGGCTAAACCTGAGCCATTTAGAGTGTGTAATAACTCTGGCTTATTCATATCTTTTGATTTAAACCGCGCCTGCATACGTCTGGCTTGAAAATCACCACACCAACTACAAGATGAAATCTCGCGATAGGTATTTTGTGATGGAATCCACACTTCCAAATCATATGTTTTACGTGCTGAAAAGCCCATATCTCCTGTGCATAGAGTTAATACACGGTAGGGTAATTCTAGTTTTTGCAAAACCGCCTCAGCGTGTGAGGTTAACTCCTCCAAGGCATTTAAGCCTTCATCAGGTGCAACGATATGCACCATTTCAACTTTCTCAAACTGATGTTGCCTAATAAGCCCACGGGTATCGCGCCCGTAAGATCCCGCCTCACTACGAAAACATGGTGTATGTCCTACGAATTTCAGTGGTAAATTCTCAGCTGCAACAATTTCATCACGCACAATATTAGTGATGGGCACTTCTGCTGTTGGAATCAAACTAAATGGAAACTGCTCTTGGATATTAAAAAGGTCCTCTGAAAACTTCGGTAATTGCCCCGTGCCAAATAATGATTCTTTATTAACAAGATAAGGCACATAAACCTCATTATAGCCATGATCATTCACATGTAAATCAATCATAAACTGCGTTAACGCACGTTGTAATTGCGCGATTTCTTTTTTCAATACAACAAAACGACTGCCTGTCAATTTGACCGCTGCTTGGAAGTCCATGCCACCAATCTTCTCACCCAAATCAACATGATCCTTCACTTCAAAATCAAACTGTTTAGGCTCACCCCAACGTCTAATTTCAAGGTTATCATTCTCATCTTTGCCTATAGGAATATCATCAGATGGCAAGTTAGGCATTCTCGCAATAATCGCCATGATTTTATCTTGAATAGCTTTTAGCTCATCTTCTAGCGCTTTCAGCTCATCACCTAAGTTAGCAACTTCTGCCAAAATGCTTGATACATCTTTCTTTTGTGCTTTCAACATACCAATTTGCTTTGAGGCGGCATTGCGTTTAGCTTGCAAATCTTGTGTTTTCTGCTGAGCGATACGGCGCTCTTCTTCTAGTGCATTAAAGGCATTAATATCAAGCGCATAACCGCGCGTTAATAACCCTTTTGCTACTGCATCAATATCACTTCTTAATAGTTTTGGATCAATCATTTATTTTCTACTCACACTCATTTTTATTCAAATTCCAAAATAGACTTACCTGTCATTTCTCGAGGCTTATTCACACCAATAACTTCTAATATTGTTGGGGCAATATCTGATAATTTACCATCATTTAAAGCAACTGAAGCTTTCTTGCTACCCTGATAGATAAAAGGCACGGGGTTCGTCGTATGTGCAGTATGAATCTTACCGGTTTCAGGATCAACCATCTGGTCGGCATTACCGTGATCGGCAGTAATAAACAAATTACCATTAATAGTATGAACAGCATCAGCAACACGTCCAAGACATTTATCTAAAGCCTCAATTGCTTTTACTGCTGAATTATAATTACCCGTATGCCCAACCATATCAGAGTTAGCATAATTGCAGATAATCACATCGTATTTCTGCGCATCAATTGCTTCAACTAGCTTATCTGTTACTTCATAAGCACTCATCTCAGGTTGCAAATCATAGGTAGCCACTTTAGGCGAGGGTACCAAAACACGATCCTCACCGACAAATGGCGCTTCCTGACCGCCATTAAAGAAAAAAGTTACATGCGCATATTTCTCAGTTTCTGCAATTCTTAATTGTGTCATATTGTTATTTGCTAGCACTTCACCCAAAATATTTGTCAATTGCTCCGGTAAATACGCGACAGATGCATCAATATCGTCAGCATATTTTGTTAAAGTCACAAAATGCACTTTAGGAAAAACTTGGCGCTTAAAGCCAGAGAACTCACTATCGGTAAACACATGTGATAATTGACGCGCACGATCAGAACGGAAATTCATAAAAATAACACCATCACCATCCGCTATTGTCACTGAATGATTATGCTTTTGAATGATCGTTGGCTTAACAAATTCATCATTTTCATTGCGTGCATATGCCATATTTAATGCTTCTTCAGCACTGTTAGCAATGTACTCTGCTTTCCCGCTTGTCATTGCATCATAGGCTTTCTCAACACGATCCCAACGATTATCACGATCCATTGCATAATAGCGTCCACTAACACTTGCAATATAGCCAACGCCAAGTGCTGACAATAACGCGTCGACTTTTTGCAATGAAGCTTGAGCGGAACGTGGCGGCATATCACGACCATCTAAAAAAGCGTGAACGAATACTTTTTTCGCTCCTCGCTCAGCTGCTAGCTTAATCATTGCAATAATATGCTCTTCATGCGAATGCACACCACCTGGCGATAAGAGCCCCATAATATGTACAGCTTTGTCATCTGTCACAGCTTGATCAACCGTTTTGGTTAGCACCTGATTGTTAAAGAAACTTTTATCTTTAATTGCTTCATCAACCCGAGTTAGCTCTTGATAAACAATACGCCCTGAACCAATATTAATGTGCCCCACTTCCGAGTTGCCCATCTGCCCTTGCGGTAAACCTACCATTAAACCTGAGGCATTAATTAAGGTATGCGTTGAATGCTGCCAGATATTATCCCAATTGGGTTTATTGGCATTATTAATGGCGTTATCTTTATTTTCTTCACGATAACCCCAACCATCGAGTATCAATAGAACAGTTGTTTGCTTTTTCATAAAATCTCCATAAAAACAGATCATTCTATTGTATGCGCTCGATAGCCAAAAGGCTAGATAGTTGTAATCAAACTAGTAGAAACAAATCCGAGATAATCACCATGGAAGGTTTTACTATAAATCCTATGCCACAAAGCAAAAAGGCACCGTTAGGTGCCTTTTGATATTATGCTATTAGTTTATTTTGCGATGTCCCATCGTCTTTCAATGTCGAATAATTTGGCGGTGTCCTACTTTCACATGGCGAATGCCACACTATCATCGGCGTTATTCAGTTTCACTTCTGAGTT